>JBPCJI010000115.1:0-10004 GCA_051005475.1 Thermoleophilaceae bacterium | reverse complement strand
TGGTGGCGGTGGTGCCCCTCGTACTGCTTCTCGGCGCGCTCGTGTGGCAGCTCGCGCTGGTGGGTCACACGGCGTGGATGTGCGCACACGCCGCGCGCGCTGCCGCGCGCGCTGAGGCGGTGGGCCGCGACGGCAGGGTCGCCGCGCGCAGCGCGCTGCCCGAGGGACTCGAGCGAGGACTGCGCGTCGAGCGCCGGCCCGGAGGCAGCGTGAGCGTCAAGGTCGGGATCCCGCTGCTCCTGCACCGCTGGCGGGGCCCGGCGAGCGTGTCCGCCACGGCGTCATTGGCAGCGAAACCGTGATGCATCGTGCCCGGCGTGGCCTCGCCTCGCTCCGCCACGCCCCGCACGAGGGGCAGGCCGCTGTCGAGGTGCTCGGCGCCGTCCCGGCGCTGCTCGCGCTGGGTTTCGTGCTCCTCCAGCTGCTCGCAGTCGGGTATGCGAGCGTGCTGGCGGGAGCCGCGGCCGAGGCGGGGGCGCTGGCACTCGCCGGCGGTGGGGACCCGAGAGCCGGCGTGCGCGAGGCCCTGCCCGGGTGGTCGCGCGCCCGAGCGAGGGTCGCTGTCTCGGGTCAGACGGTGCGGGTGAGCCTGCGTCCCCCGTCGCCGCTGGCGGCGGTCGCCAGGCGGCTCGAGGTCACGGGCCGGGCCTCGCTGGGGGCGCCGTGAGCGCCCGCCCCGCGCCCGGGGGGCGGGGGCTCGTGGCGAGCGCGCTCGCAGCGGCCGCCGATTGGCTGATCGAGCCCGCCGAGCCGGCGGCACCGCAGGGATCGTCGGCGGCACCCGATGCTCGCCCGGTGGTGGCGGTGGTCGGGCTCTCGGCGCGGTGTGGCTCCACGACCGTCGCCCGAGCGTTGGGCGCGGAGCTCGCCGCGCGGGATCCGGGGAGCGCCTGCGCGGTCACCTCGGCCCGAGCACCCGGCGCCGTGCCGCTCGGGCTCCCGGCGGCGGCCCGGCTCACGCGCACGCTCTCGCCTCTGGCGGGGGCCGGCACGCGCTTGTGCGGTCGCCTGTTCCTCTTCGACACCCACGACCGCGCGGGGCTCGCCGAGGCCGCGCGCTACCTGGCACCGCTGATCCTGGACGTCGAGGATACCTCGGAAGCATCGGGCGCGGCGGCGCTCGCCGACCACGTCCTGCTGATCGGCTCGCCGGCCACGGAGCCGGCGCTGGCGACGGTAATAGCGGAGTCCCTCCGGCGCGTGGGGCCCGACCCCGTGGTTGTGCTCAACCGCCCGGCGGGCGAGGTTGAGCGCTGGGACGGGCGAGTCGCCATGACGCTGCCGGAGTCCCGCGTCGGGGCGCAACTGGCCCTCGCCGGGCGCGAGCCGCGCGGGCGGCTCGGGCGGGCGATCGCCGAGCTTGCCGATCGCTGCGAGGAGGGCGCCGCAGGCCGGAACGCCTAGTGTCCTGAGTCGGAAGTTCCGTTTCAGCTTCCCGAGTGGCTGGGTGAGGCCGACGACGCACGCGGGATGAGTCGATGCCGAAGCATCGGCGATTCCCGTGGGTGGCGTCAGGCACGCCCAGACGCCGGGAAGGGTGCGCGCGAACTGACGACTCAGGACACTAGCTCCACACCCCGTCGCGCACGATCAGGTCCATCAGCAGGCCGTCGTTCCAGCCACCCTCCTCGGGGTTGCGCTCGTAGGAGCGCAGCACGCCGACCGGCCGGAAGCCGACCGCGGCATAGCTCCGGATTGCGCGCTCGTTCTCGACGTCGGGGTCGATCGTGAAGCGGTGGTGGCCCTTCGCGATGAACTGCTCGATCGCGAGCCGCAGCACACGGCGGCCGTAGCCGCGGCCGTGAAGCCGCGTCGTGAGCGCGATGTCCAGCGCGACGCTCGGGTACCACTCATAGGGCTCCTCGACGTACTGGACCCAGCCGGCGAAGTCGTCCTCGACCTCGGCGACCCAGCCGTTGTCGCGATCGTAGTCGCCATCGGGCCACCAGCGCTTGACCTCAGGCTCGGCAAGGAGTGCCGCGAGCGCCTCGGCGTCCGCGGCCCGGAACCGGCGCAGCTCGAGGTCACCGTCGCGCATGACCACCGATGATGGCAGCCGGAAACCCCGCCTTCCCGGTCGCGGCGGGGATCCTGATCTGACCGCCCGCCATTACCCAGACGGGCCTGCCCACGCGCTCACGTGGCTAGAGTTGGCTTGCTGACGCTGTGAGGCCCGCTCCCAGGGGTGAAGCCCAGTCAGCCCCTCACCCCGATCGCTCGAGCGGCCAATGATCCAGTCGATATCTCTCAGACCGTGACGATCGCTCCCTGTAATCGTCTGCCCACACGGTTCGCGGCGTTGACCTGCATCCTTGCGGGCGCGATCGGATTGGTCCCCGCCGCGGCTGACGCCGCACCGAAGCAAGCGGCGACCCCACAGCTGATCGAGCGCGATGCTCGCGCCGGAAAGATCGAGCGCGACACGGCCACCCTCTACGTGGCCTACGCCCTCGGCCGGCCCGGCAAGCTGCCGGCGACGTACCGCAGCGACACCCCGTGGGACGGGACGCTGCCGCTCCTGCGCGTGCGCGAGGCGGTCAAGCGGATGAAGCCAGGCCGCCGCCGTGAGGCGGCGCAGGAAGCGCTGGCGGTCACAGCGCCGAGCACCCCGAGCTGCAGCGCGTCGGCCGGAGCCCTGCCCAACCAGGCCCAGACCACCAATTTCTACGTGCAGTACGGCACGGTGGGCGGTGGTCTGACGCTGGCGGACTACCTCACCTCGCTCGAGGGGGCCTGGGGGAAGGAGGTCACCTCCTTCGGCTGGGCGCGACCCCCTGTATCCACTACGCCCGCGCCCGGGAGCAAATATCACGTGCGCATCGATGCGCTCAGCCCCGGCCTCTACGGCTACGTCTCGTCAGGGGGCACCCATGCCGGCCTGGTCGGGGACAATCCCGCGACCGCTTGGAACGAGGGCGATGCGTATGCCACCTGCATGGTCCTGAATCGCGACTACAGCAGCTTCCCTTCCACGCCCCAGGCGTCGCTCGACTCGACCACCGCCCACGAGTTCAACCATTCGATCCAGTTCGGCTACGGCGCCCTGAGCGGCGCCAACGTGCCGGATGACGATTTCGTGGAAGGCGGGGCGACCTGGATGGAGGACGAGGTCTACGACTCCGCCAACGACAACTACAACTACCTCTGGCCCGACTTCGCGGACAGCATGGGCGACTACGACGGTTCCCCCTATCCCTACTGGATCACCTTCCGGGGCCTGACCGAGCACTACGGAACCGGTGTCGCCGGGGGCGGCGAGCAGGTGATGCAGGACTTCTGGGAGGCAACGAGCAAGAACACCGGCAACAACCTCACCGCCATGCAGGCCGCTCTCGCAGTTCGTGGGACCACGCTCGCCGACGCCTTTCACGCCTACGCGGTCGCGGTGAAGCTCAACAAGCCCTGCGGCGCCGGGTATGCCTACCCCTACTGCTTCGAGGAGGGCCCGGCCTACGTCGCCACGGCCGGCGCGACGGCGGTCCACGAGACGATCGCGGCCGTGGGCGACAGCACCCCGAACGCCAGAGTAGAGGACAACTATGCGCTCAATTGGGTCTCATTGCCGGCCACCGGGGGGCCCTACGACGTGACGCTGTCCAATACGTCGGCGGGTGGGCAGCTACGCGGGAGCGTGGTGTGCGACACCGGGTCGGCGCTGTCGCTCTGGCCGCTGCCGGCGATCGCGGGGCCGGGTGCCACCAGCACGCTCCCCGGGTTCACCCCGGCGTCGTGCTCCGGGGCTCCTGTGCTCGTCGTCACGAACCAGTCGCAGACATCGCCGAATCCGACGACCTCCACCTTGCGTACCTACAGGGTGAGCACGGCGAGTAGCACTACGCCTCCCACCAGTCACACCCTCACGGTCTCCAAGGGAGGAACGGGCAGCGGGACGGTGACAAGCAATCCGGGCGGCATCGATTGCGGCGCCGACTGCTCCCAGAGCTACGCCGTGGGCACCACGGTCACCCTCACCGCGACGGCGGCCCCGGGCGCTGCGTTCTCGGGGTGGAGCGGCGACTGCGCCGGCTCGGGCACCACGTGCACGGTGGAAATGACGGGTGCCAGGAACGCGACCGCCACATTCACCGCGAATCCCTCTGGAACGGGCACGGTCAGCTCCCCTGTCGGCGCTGTCGTCGGGCCTGTCGTCTCCCCCGTCGTCGCCCCTGTCAGGCTTGCCGCCCTCGACAGGACCGCGCCGGTGCAGGGCCCGCTGCGGTTGTCGGTCAGCTCCTTCCGGGCAGCGCGCTCTGGCCCGAGCGCACGGGCGGCTGCCGCGGTGGGCACGAAAGTCAGCTATGCCCTGTCCGAGCAGGCCACCAGCCGCTTCCAGGTCGAGCGCGCGGTCCGCGGCAGGCGCGTCGGTGGACGCTGCGTTCGAGCTACCCGCGCAAACGCCGGCCTGCGGGCCTGCACGCGGTACGTGCTCCTGCGCGGAAGCTTCAGGCGCAACGGGCGTGCGGGCGCGAGCTCCTTCCGCTTCACGGGCCGGCTGTCCGGTCGCGCGCTGAAGCGCGGGCGCTACCGTCTGGTGGCCCGGTCGACCGACGCAGCGGGCAACCGCAGCGCGCCGCGGCGAGCGAGGTTCCGGATCGTCCGCTGATCGCCGCTGAGCCCTGCGCGGGTCGTAACGAGGTGGAGACGCCTTTGTAGCTCGGGCGTCTTTCCCTGTCGCCGTCGCGGAACGAGCCTGCGAGCGTGTTCCTCTTGCGCTCAGAAAGCCCGTCGCCCGACGAGCGCGGGCAGGCGCTGCCCTTGGTTCTCGGCCTCGTCGGGACGGTGCTCGTCGGCGTGCTCGTGCTCGCGGCGTTCGGGCAGGCCCTCGGCGGAAAGTCGCGCCATCAGCGCGGCGCCGACCTGGCCGCGGTGTCGGCCGCGCGCACGATGCGAGAGGACTACCCGCGCCTGTTCGAGGCCGCGGTGCTCGAAAGCGGGGAGCCCAATCCGCGCCATCTGTCGACCGCCATGTATCTGACACGCGCACGCGCAGCAGCCACCGACGGCGCGAGACGCAACGGGGTCCGGGTGGCGCCCGGGGATGTCGAGTTCCCCGGCGGGGGCTTTGCCCCGACCCGTGTCCGCGTGCGCGCCCGGGGCTCCGTCCACGTCCGGGTCGACGGGACCGATCGAAGGCGGCGCCGGCGCGTGGCCGTCGAGGCCGGCGCCGCCGCGGAGCTCACGCCCGGCGCGGAGGGCGGGCTCGACCAGCCCGCCCTCGCCTCGGGCGGGGGATACGACGGCCCGCTCGCCTACCGGATGGGCAAGCCGCTACGCCCCGACGTCGCGCGCGCGTTCGACCGGATGGCCGCCGCCGCGCGGGGCGACGGCATCGCCCTCTCGATCAACAGCGCGTTTCGCTCCGACGCCGAGCAGGCTCGCCTGTTCGCCGCAAACCCCAACCCCAAGTGGGTCGCGCCGCCCGGCACGAGCCTCCACCGCTACGGCACCGAGCTCGACCTCGGGCCGCCGGGCGCCTACGCCTGGCTCGCGGCGAACGCCCGGCGCTTCGGCTTCATCCACAGGTACGCCTGGGAGGCGTGGCATTTCGGCTATGGCAAGAACCCGCGCGACGTGCCGGCACAGTACGAGCGCGGGTCGTGGGAGCCGCCCGCCGGCGACCACGGGCGGGTGCGCCACCGGCTGCCGAGCTTTGTCCCGCCCCGCTTCCACGATCCGATCGCCCGGGCTGCCCTGCGCTGGAACGTGCCGATGAACCTGCTCGCGGCCCAGCTCTACGCGGAGTCCGGCTTCAACCCGTTCGCCAACAGTCCCGCCGGCGCCCAGGGCATCGCCCAGTTCATGCCCGGCACCGCTCGCAGCTACGGCCTGCGCGACCCCTACGACGCCGATGCCGCCATCCACGCCCAGGCGCACCTGATGAGCGATCTGCTGAAGCGCTTCGGCGGCAGGATGGCGCTCGCGCTCGCCGGCTACAACGCCGGCCCCGGAGCCGTGGAGCGGTACGGGGGCGTGCCTCCCTACCCGGAGACGCGCGCCTATGTGGCGCGGATCATGGGGCTGCTGGGTGGCGCCGGGGAGATCGCGGCTCCCAGCCTGGCGGTGCGCCTTGTCGAATGACGGTGCCCGGCCCCCTCCGGCCTTCGGTGCGGCAATACGGGAGGGAGAGCTTGCAGGGCGATTTCCCTTCCCGCTCCCTTATCGTAAGCATGACCTATGGGCGCGACCGCCACCACTTCCCGCATGACAGCCGAGCAGTACCACGCCGTTTCTGTCGAGGGCGACCGCAAGCAGCTCGTGGAGGGCGCGATCGTCGTGAATGACCCGAAGCCGATCCATGGGGCTCTCCAGGTACGGCTGGCGAGCGCTCTTCACACATGGGCCGATGGCGAGGAGGGACGCGGCCTCGTTCTTCTTTCGACCGACATCAGGATGGACGAGCACAACGTCTACGGGCCCGATCTCATGTGGTTTGCCGAGGCACATCGGCCCGCCGACTTGAGGGAGTACCCCGAACGGGTGCCGGACCTCTGCGTCGAGATCCGCTCGCCCGGCACCTGGCGCTACGACGTCGGTGCAAAGAAGGCGGTCTACGAGCGCGCGGGGTTACCGGAGCTGTGGCTGGTGGATGACCTGGCCGAAACCGTGCTTGCCTTCCGGCGCTCCGCCCCCGGTGCGGAGGGCTTCGACGTGGCGCTGGAGCTGGGGCGCGGTGCGGTGCTGGAGTCACCCCGGCTGTCGCGCTTCGCACTGGCGCTCGACGCGCTCTTCGACATCTGACCCGCAGCGAGTCGCCCTGCCCCGCCCCGAGTGGGGGCCCGACCGTGACCGGTGCCGTCCACCCGCGCCTATCCTCGAGGGGGATGGCCACGACGGACGAGACGACGCGCCAGGAGCGTCTGCGCGAGCAGCGCCGCGCGCTGCCGGATACCCCTGGGGTCTACCTGTTCAGGGACGGGAAGGGCACGGTCCTCTACGTCGGCAAGGCCAAGTCGATCAGGAAGCGGGTGGCCGGGCACTTCTCCAAGCCGGGCACGCGCGGGGCCGCCGACATGGTCGCCCAGATCGCCGATATCGAGCTCGTGGCCACGCAGACCGAGGCGGAGGCCCTGCTTGCCGAGCAGAACTTCATCAAGCTGCATCGCCCCCGCTTCAACATCCGCCTGCGCGATGACAAGAGCTATCCGTACATCGGCATCTCGCTCGACGAGGAGTATCCGCGCATCTACTTCACCCGCGAGCGCCACCGGCGTGCCCGGGCGTACTTCGGGCCGTTCTCGAGCGCCAAGCGGGTGCGCGAGACCCTCGACCTGCTCGGCAAGGTGTTCCAGTACCGGACCTGCGAGGGCAAGGAGCCCGGCCGCCAGTCGGGCAGCCCCTGTCTCGACTACTTCATCAAGCGGTGCCAGGCCCCCTGTGTGGGATACGTGTCGAAGGCGGAGTACCGCGCCAACGTCGACACAATCATCGCCTTCCTGTCGGGGCGCTATCGCCAGATCGAGCGGGAGCTCGACCAGGGAATGAAGCTGGCCGCCGCCGACCAGGAGTTCGAGCTGGCCGCGCAGCTGCGCAACCGGCTGAAGGCAGTCCGCTCGCTGCTCGAGCGCCAGCGGATCACGAACGAGGCCGTCGGCACGCTGGACGCGATCGCGGTGGCGGCCGAGGAGACCGACGCCAACGCGCAGGTCTTCCAGGTCAGGGACGGCGTGCTGGCAGACCGGCAGAGCTTCTACCTCGAGAACGCCGCCGCGCGCGAGGAGTCGGAGGTGCTCGAGGAGTTCGTGCTCCAGTACTACGCGAGCGCCCTGTCGATCCCCCCGCAGGTGATCGTGTCCCGCGGCACCGAGCGCACCGCGGTGCTCGAGGAGGCGCTGGCGGAGCGGCGCGGCGCTCCGGTCGAGGTGCGCCCGGCCGAGCGCGGCGACAAGCGCCGCATCTTCGAGCTGGCGGAGCGCAACGCTCGGCTTGCGCTCGACCAGGACCGGCTTCGCTCCGAGCGTCGTCGAACGCGCCGGATCGAGGCCCTGGACGGGCTCCAGCGCGCGCTCGGCATGGCACAGATCCCGATGCGGATCGAGTGCTTCGACATCTCGAATCTGGGCGAGAGTCACACAGTGGCCTCGATGGTCGTCTTCGAGGGCGGTGCGCCCAAGAAGTCGGACTACCGGCGCTTCCGGATTCGAGAGGCCTCCCAGGACGACTTCGCGGCGATGGCCGAGGTGCTCTCGCGCCGGACGGGCCAGTTCCGGGCCCAGAAGGAGCTCTCGCCCCACGAGAAGGAGTTCGACGCGAGCTTCGCCGCCCTGCCCGCGCTGATCGTGATCGACGGCGGCAAGGGCCAGCTCTCCTCCGGCCTGGCGGAGCTGGAGGAGCTCCGCGCCATGGGCACGGTGGTGATCAGCCTGGCCAAGCAGCTCGAGGAGGTGTTCCTGCCGCGCCGCCCCGCGCCGCTGCTGCTTCCCCGCGAGAGCGCCCCGCTCCAACTGCTGCAGCGCGTCCGGGACGAGGCCCACCGGTTCGCGATCGAGTTTCACCGCGGCCGCCGCGACAGAGCCATGACGCGCTCGGTGCTCGATGACCTGCCGGGGGTCGGCACCGTCCGCAAGCGGGCGATCCTCCAGCACTTCGGCACCCCCGAGCGTTTTCTGGCGGCGAGCCGCGAGGAGCTCGAGGCGGTCTCGGGGCTCCCGGGGAAGGTGGCCCGCGAGATCCACGCGCATGTTCACAGGGTGGACTAGTGTCCTGAGTCGTCAGTTCGCGCGCACCTTCCCGGCGTCTGGGCGTGCCTGACGCCACCCACGGGAATCGCCGATGCGTGTGTTATCTCGAGCGGGGCTGGTGTTTGGTGGGAGCGACGGGGGCTGTCGCGCTGTCGACATGTCGGTAGCGCGGCTGGGCGAGCTTCGGGACTGGGGTGTTCAGACGCCTAGTTCGTTGCCAAGCGGCGCGAGAAACGCCGTCCAGACCGCAAAGCAGACTGCGGCGGCCACGATCGTCATGGTCGCCTCGCGGTGCTGGCGTTCAACGGTCAGCCAGCCGCCGAGGAGGAGCGCGATTAACCCGAGGCCGGCGACGACGAACTGGCCCCACCACTGCCAGGCGTCTTCGGTGCGCCACCAGTCGCCAGCGGTCTGGCAGGCCTCATCACACTTGAGCGAAACGAGGAAGATCGCGATGAATAGCGCTAGGGCCCCGGCTGCCGAGAGCGCGACGACCTGAGCGATCGCGCCGAACCTTGCCGCCTCGTTTCCTTCCGCAGCGGCGCGTGACAAGAGCGCAAAGACAGCGACCAGGACGATCCCGAAGAGGCCGAGGCCGAGGGGGCCAGGGGACCCGTCGCCGACTAGCGCAGCGATGGTCATTTCAGAGCCGCGACGCTAAGTTCGGGCGGGATCCCGGTGCGGCGGCGGGGTCCAGTCACAAGCGGCTTGGGCGGGTCAACAGGCAGGGCATGGTTCCCGGATCGCTTGTCACTGGCGCTTGTCGAGCGCTCCTTCCCAGCGCTCCCCCAGGCCCCGCTCGACCGTGCGGCGCAGCTGGTCGTTCTCGGCGCGCAGACGAGTGAGTTCTGCGTGCGCGGCCTCAAGGCGCGCCCGCAGCGACTCGAGCGAGGCCTGCTCGGTCGCGGGCCGGGTTGGGCGGTGCTCAGATCGCGAAGAGCCAAGCGCGCGGATCTGTTCGAGCAGGTCGGGATGCTCGTAAATGTAGGAGCGATCGACGCCGGCCTTGCGGGCGACGGCTGAGACGTTGACCTGTTGCCCGCCGCGGTCGAGCTCGCGGACCGCGGCGAGGATCGCCTCGCGGATCGCCTGGCTGCGGTGGCGCTGAAAGCTCGCGAGCGCCTGCGGCTGGGCGCTCAAGCCGCACCTTCGGACGGCGCCGCCGGCTCTGCCTGGAGACGGTCGAGCCCTTCGAGGATGCGGCGCAGGTCGAGCACGTCGGGGCGGTTGATCTCGGCGGCCCGTTCGTGTCCTGCCTGCTCGGCACTGGTGAGCTTTGCCTCGGCGCGCTCGAGCTGCTCCTCAAGGACGGGCCGGTAGCGCTCG
>JBPCJI010000114.1:0-4283 GCA_051005475.1 Thermoleophilaceae bacterium | reverse complement strand
CGAGTCGGCGAGCTGTGCCATTCGGAGGCGACGGCCGGGTGCATCGTCGAGGAAGAGGAGGACCTCGTAGGAGGTCAGCGGGAGGCCGTGTGCGGCGACCAACTCGGCGTCGAGCTCGCGCGTCAATCTCGCGTGCGCTCGTAGGAAGCCGCGCCAGGCTCCCAGCTCCACTGCGTCGAGCTGGGCACCGCTTGACTGCTGTGTGGGTGTGCTTGCAGACACAAGAAACTCGCCTTAATATTGTTCCTGCAAGTGATCCTACCTCGGAGCAGGAATGGGAGGCAACATGCAGCTTGAGGGCATCCACCACATCACCGCCATCACGGGTGATGCCCAGCGCAACGTGGACTTCTACGCGGGGACCCTCGGCCTGCGTCTCGTGAAGAAGACGGTCAACCAGGACGACCCCAGCGTCTACCACCTCTTCTACGCCGACGAGGAGGGCACCCCCGGCGCCGACCTCACCTTCTTCGAGTACCCCGGCGCCGCCCCGGGGCACGCGGGAGCGGGCATGGTGCACCGCATCGTCTGGCGCGTGGCCTCCGGCGAGGCGATCGGCTTCTGGGAGGAGCGGCTCTCAGGCCACGGCGTGGCCGCCGAGAGGCGCGATGGCGCCCTGCACTTCGCCGATCCCGAGGGGCTGGACCACGAGCTGAGGGTGGTCTCCACCGACGACGCTCCCCTGACCGCCGAGCACCCCGAGGTCCCGGCGGAGATGGCCCTCCAGGGATTCGACGAGGCGCGTGCCTATGCAGCGGACCCCGGCGCGAGCCACCGGCTGCTGGCGGATGCGCTCGGGTTCGCCCACGGTCCCCAGGAGTGGGAGGTACGCGGCGAGAACCGCGGTGGCCGGTGGGTCTATGACTCCCCGCCCGAGCAACCCGGCCGCGCCGGCGGGGGCACCGTCCACCACATCGCCTGGGCCGCCGGCATGGATGACCACGAGGAGTGGAGGCGGCGGGTCAGGGAAGCGGGCGGGCGGCCGACGGAGGTGATCGACCGCTTCTGGTTTCGCTCGATCTACTTCCGCGAACCCAGCGGCGTGCTGTTCGAGATCGCCACGCTCGGGCCCGGCTTCACCGTGGGCGAGCCGCTCGAGCAGCTCGGCGAGAAGCTCGTCCTGCCGCCCCGATTCGAGCCGGACCGCGAGCGGATCGAGGCGCAACTGACACCGATCAGGAATCCCCGCAGCGCGATCCGGTGACCCGCGGCACGCTCATCGACCGCGTGCGCCCGGCGGCCGGGGCGGCAGACCGGGGCCGAGGCTGAGCGTGTTGGATTCGCTCGCCCGCGTGGGAAGCAGGCGCCCCTGGCGGGTAGTGGCGGTCGCGGCCCTCGTGGCGGCCCTCGCCGGGGTGCTCGGCGCAGGCGTGGCCGACGGGCTCAGCCCCTACGGCGCAGACGATCCCGCCACCGAGAGCATCCAGGCCGACAAGCGCTTCGAGGACGCAACGGGCCTCGACCCGGCCTCGGGGATCGTGGCGCTTGTCGAGACCGGAGCGGGGCCGGCCACGGTGAGCTCGCGGCGGACGATCGCGGGGGTGGCGCGGCGGCTCGAGAGCGATCCCGCGGTGGGGCGCGTGACGACGTCCTACGAATCCGGGGATCCCTCGATGGTCTCGCGGGACGGCCGCTCGCAATTCGTGGCGGTGAACCTGAAGGCCGTGTCGGAGATTGAGCAGCAGAAGGCCGCCGAGCGCCTGGGCAAGGAGCTGAACGGCGCGCAGGTCAGGCTCGGCGGCTTCGCGGCGGCCAGCGCCGACGTGAACGAGCAGGTGGAGAACGACCTCAAGCGCGCGGAGCTGCTGGCGTTTCCCATCCTCTTCGTGCTCTCCCTCCTGTTCTTTCGCAGCACGGTGGCCGCCGCGCTCCCGCTGCTGGTGGGAGGGCTCGCGATCGTTGGCACCTTTGCCGGGCTCAACGCGGCGAACGAGGTCACCGACATCTCCGTCTTCGCTCTCAACCTCACGACGGGCCTCGGGCTCGGCCTGGCGATCGACTACTCGCTTTTCATGGTGGCCCGCTACCGTGAGGAGATCGCCGCGGTGGGCACCGGCGAGCAGGCGCTGCGCCGCACGATGGCCACCGCCGGGCGAACGGTGCTGTTCAGCTCGCTGACGGTGGCCGCCGCGATGGCTTCGCTGCTCGTCTTCCCACAGGAGTTCCTCTACTCGATGGGGATCGGCGGCGTCCTGGTCACCGTCATCGCCGCTGCGGTCGCGCTCGTGGTGCTGCCCGCCGTGCTCACGCTGCTGGGAAAACGCGTGAACGCGCTTGCACCGGGGTGGCTGCAACGGCGGGCGGAGGCCGATTCCCGCCCCACGGCCTCGGGCGCCTGGTATCGGCTGTCTCGCCTGGTCATGCGTCGCCCGGGGCGAATCGCGGTGATCAGCACCGCCGTCCTGGTGGCGGCGGGGTTGCCCTTCCTCGGGATCAGCTTCACGTGGGTCGATGCCACCGTGCTGCCCGAGGATGCGGTCAGCCGCCAGGTGGACACCGCGCTCAAGAAGGACTTCCCACCGGGGAGGGTCGGGCGAGTCGACGTCCTGGTTGCCTCTCCCCCCAGCGCAGCGGTGGGCGATTACGCGCGCCGGATCGGCGCGCTGCCCGACGCCGACGGCACCACCGAGCCGGTGGCGATCGACAGCAACACCTCGCGGGTCGAGGTATTCCCCCGGAAATCCGAGCTGAGCCAGGCGAGCCAGGCGCTCGTGCGCAGGGTGCGCGCCGAGCGCGCTCCGGCCGACACGCTCGTGGGGGGCCGGTCCGCGCAGTTCGTGGACCTCAAGGACAGCCTCGTGGACCATCTGCCGCTCGCGGCCGTGATCGTGGTGGCGGCCACGATGCTGATCCTGTTCCTGATGACCGGTTCGATGGTGCTGCCCCTGAAGGCGCTGATCATGAACCTGCTGACCCTGAGCGCCACGTTCGGGCTGCTGGTCCTGATCTTCCAGGACGGTCGCCTCGAAGGGGTGCTGGCGTACACGAGCCAGGGGGGCCTCGAGACCACCCAGCCGGTGCTGCTGTTCGCGATCGTCTTCGGCCTGTCCACCGATTACGGCGTGTTCCTCCTCTCGCGCATCAAAGAGGCCCACGATCAGGGCGTCTCGGACTCCGAGTCCGTGGCCGTGGGACTCGAGCGCACGGGCAGGATCGTGACCGCCGCTGCGCTTCTCTTCTCGATCGCCATCGGCGCGTTTGCCACGTCGGAGATCATCTTCGTCAAACAGGCAGGCGTGGGGACCGCGCTCGCTGTGCTCATCGACGCCACGATCATCCGCGCCCTGCTGGTGCCGTCGCTGATGGAGCTCCTCGGCTCTCGCAACTGGTGGGCTCCGGCCCCGCTGCGCCGCCTGCACGCGCGCGTGGGGCTCAGCGAGGGCTGACCGACCGGTAGGCTGCCCGGCGATGCAGCCCACGACGCGGCACTTCAGGCACGAGGGCCACAGGTTCGTCTTTGACGAGTACGGCAGCGGGGACCGGCCGGTCCTGCTGCTGCCGGGCCTGCTCTTCTCGCGCAAGATGCACGGCCCGCTGGCCGACACGCTTGCCGAGCGCGGGTATCGGGTGCTGTGCCTGGACCTGCTGGGCCATGGGGACTCCGACCGGCCCCCTGAGATGTGGCAGTACTCGATGACGATCTTCGGCTCTCAGGCGCTCGCGCTGATGGACCACCTCGAGCTCGAGAAGGCCGTTGTGGGCGGCACCTCGCTCGGCGCCAATGTCGCACTCGAGGCGGCCGCCGCGGACCAGAGACGCGTGCAGGGCATGCTGATCGAGATGCCCGTCCTGGACAACGCCCTGCTGGGTGCCGTGCTGGCCTTCACGCCGCTGCTGCTCGCCACGACCTTCGGCTCCCCCGCGTCCCGCCTCCTGGCGCGGGCGGCGAGCCTCGTGCCGCGCCGCGGGCCTCTGCTCGCCCGGATGGCGCTCGACTGGGTGAGCCAGGACCCCAAGCCGTCGGCCTCGGTCCTGCAGGGGCTCTTCTTCGGCCGGGTGGCCCCGCCCCGGCTCGAACGCGCCGCGCTCCGGCCGCCCACGCTGGTCATAGGCCATCCGCGGGACCCGATCCATCCCTTCTCGGACTCCGACATGTTGATGGGAGAGCTGCCGAACGCCCGGCTTGTGGAGGCGTCCTCGATCCTCGAGCTGCGGCTCTCACCGGAGCGCCTCCAGGGAGAGATCACGAGCTTTATCGACGAGTGCTGGCAGGTGCCGCGCAAGCGCCCGCCGCGCCGGCGCAGCCCACGGCCGACCGGGGGCACGGCCTCGCGCGCACCGGC
>JBPCJI010000113.1:0-4973 GCA_051005475.1 Thermoleophilaceae bacterium | reverse complement strand
CGCTTACCCGCTTCAGCTTCGTGCGCACGAATGCGCCACCCTTGCCGGGCTTGACGTGCTGGAAGTCGATGATCTTGAAGACCACGCCGTCGACCTCGATGTGGGTGCCGTTCTTGAACTGGTTCGTGGAGATCATCGCCAGGCACATCGTAAGAGTTCCTCGCATCCGAGCCGCGCTCGCAGGTCGCGGAGGGGCAGCCCGGGGCCTCTTGGCAGAGATGCGCCCGTACTCGCCATGGACCCCCGGGGCCCCTCAGCCCAGGAGACCGTCCTCGAGCCCCTTGGGCAGCCGCCCCTCCCCGGCCAGCTTCTCCAGGTGCGCCCTGAGCGTGAGTGCCGCCGCCGGGCGCAGCGCCATAGGCGCGTCGGCCCATGCGCGATCGAGGAGGGCATCCTCGGTGCGGGCACCGGACGCGAGCGCCTCGAGCAGCATTCGCTCGCGCTCCAGCCGGTGTGCCAGGTACTCGTCGAGCTTGGCGCGCGGATCCCGGATGTACGGGCCGTGGCCGGGACAGAGCACCTCGAACTCGAGCTCGCGCAGCCGCCGAAGCGAGTCGAGGTAGGCCGAGAGTGACCCCTCGCCCGGTGTGATGAGGACGCTGCCCTCCCCCATCACCACGTCTCCGGCGATGCACACCCGCCCGAGCACCAGGCACACATGGTCAGGCGAATGGCCCGGAGTGGCTATCGCCCGGAAGGGGCCCACCTCCTCCCCGTCTCGCGGCAGCACCACCGGCACGCCCCCGGCACGGAGGGCAAGTGGCGCGGCGCCCGCGGAATGGTCGGGGTGCGAATGCGTCAGCGCGACGCCCTCGACTCGGCTCCCCGCGGCCGCCAGGATGGCTCCCAGATGGCCCTCGTGCGCCGGGCCGGGATCCACGACCCAGGCGTCGACGACGTACGTGTTCGTACCGTCGAGGGTCATTGGTGACGGGTTGGGCGCCCGTATGCGCGTCACCCCGTCCGGGTCGCGGTCGTCTGGATGCACCAGGATCACTCGAGATCCTGACACGGGGGGCCGGCCACCCTCCGCGGCCAATTGGGCGGGCGATGTTGGCGGGGCGCCTCCGCTGGGTACATGCCTCCCATCAATGCAATGTCCAAAGAACGGGTGGGGCAGCCTCGCCACGATGAAGACGGCTTCCGCCTGCGGATCCACGGGAGCGCACACGCGGCGGGACGCGCACGACGCGAGATGGCACGACTGGACGCCCAGCTGGATGCGGCGCTGCTCGAGACCATGCGTCTGCTCGTGACCGAGCTCGTCTCGAACTCGGTGCGCCATGCGGGGGCGAGGGCGGTCGAGCTCACCGTCGCCGTGAGCCCGGAATGGGTACGCGTGGAGGTGGCCAACGCCGGGGAGCCCTTCAGCCCCGAGTCGCGCGCGACGAGAGGGGAAGCCGATTCGGGCTGGGGCCTCTTTCTAGTCGAGCGCCTGAGCCACGACTGGGGCGTGCTCGACGACAGCGGCTGTCAGCGCGTCTGGTTCGAGATCCCCCGCGCCTGATCTCGACCGAAGGTCGAAAAGCGGCAGCTGATCTTTGGACTCCTGGCGGAGGGGTCTGGCGGGCCGGCACTCGATCATGCGTGCATGGGACGAGAGGGACAGCCGGTCAACCGTTACATGCTCGTTCCGCGCTCTCCGGCGGCGGGCGGTTCCTCCGGCCCGGTGCGGCGCTTCAGCCTTGCGCGCGTGGGGGTCTCGCCTCGCTCGGCGCTCGGCGAGGACCGTCACGAGCGGCTCGAGCGCGCCGCGACTCCTAAACAAGCCTGAGTTGCGGGTCCTCGGGCGGGGGGCCGGGGTCCTGGCCGAGCAGGGCACGAAAGCGCCGGGCCGCAGTGGGCGCGTCATCGTCGCGGTTGTTGTTGAACAGCACGTGCACCTCGGCTGACTCCGCGGCCAGCCCGCGCACGCGGCCCTCGATCTCCCTGAGCTCCTCCTCTCCATAGATCCAGCCGAAGCGCTCGGCCACGGTCTTGCCGTGCATGTAGCCGTCGAGGTTGCGGCCGTGGATGCGCATGTAGGCCAGGTCCTCCCGCGTGACCCCGTCGATGGGGGGCATCACGGGCGTCTCCTCGCCGGGCGGGGCGTCTACGCAGACGAACGCGGCATCGTGGTCGGCGAACCAGGCCATCGTCTCGCCCGCCCGCTCGTCCTGCACCCAGCGGCGGTTGCGCAGCTCGATCGCCAGCCGGCGAGGAGCCACCGCCTGGACCAGCGCCTCGAGCTCGTCCAGTGCGTTGTGCCTGGGGGAGAACGCCGGCGTGAGCTGTAGAAGCAGGGCGCCGAGCTTGCCGGCGCGCTCGAGCGGCTCGATCGCGTGAAGGACCGCTTGCACGAGGGCGGACTCGAGCTCCGGGGAGAGCTCGACACGGCCGCGTGCCGTGGTCCTCGCCCGTTCGCGGAGGCCGGGTGGCAGGGAGTCGAGTCCGGCGGAGTGGCGCGATAGGAGGCGATGGAGCTTCACGTCGAAGACAAAGCTCTCTGGGGTCACCTCGCACCAACGGCTGACGGTCGAGCGCTCGGGCACCGCGTAGAAGCTCGAATTCAACTCCACGCACTCGAAGCGCTCGGCGTACCAGGGCAGGCGATCGCGCGCCGGCATGCCAGGCGGATACCAATCCTTGACGAAGCCCGGGTCGGCCCAGCTCGAGGTGCCGACGAGGATTCGGCCACTCATCGTCTGGTGACGCGGCCGCTCATCGCCTGGTGAATCGGCCGCTCATCGCGCGTAACGCTAGTCAGTCGGGCGGCCGCGAAGACTTTGCGCGGAGTGTTGTCACGCAGGCGTGCCCCGGGGTGCGTCTGCGCCCGGCATTGTGGGGACATGAGCGACCTGGACGCTCCTAGGGCTGAAACACATCCTTCAGAGCGTCCAGGTGACGGCCGGGTGGCCGCGTTTGCCGATCAGCGGCACGGTGTGGCCGACATCCGGCAGCTCGAGCGCCTGGGTCTGGGACCGGGCGCCATCAAACACAGGGCCCGCACCGGGCGCCTCCACCGGCTGCACAGAGGCGTCTATGCCGTCGGGCGGAAGACCGTCTCGCGCGAGGGCCACTGGCTGGCCGCCGTACTCGCCTGCGGCCCGGGCGCCGTGCTCAGCCACCGCAGTGCCGCTGCGCTGTGGAGTCTGCTGCGAGACTCGCGGGCGAACATCGACGTCACGGTTGCCGGTCGCACGAGGCACGGCAGAGGGAACATCGTCGTCCACAACGTCCGCCGGCTGCATCCGGACGATCGGGGCAGGCGCGACCACATCCCGGTCACGTCCGTCGCCCGTACGCTGCTTGACATCGCCGAGGTGGTGTCCCCGCGTCAGCTGTCACGCGCCATCGACGAGGCCGAGCGGCTGGGGCTATTCGACCTCCGCGAGATCGATGCGCTGTGCAGGCGCAGCAACGGCCGGCGCGGTCTGCGGCCGTTGGGAGAGGCGATATTGCGGTACCGCCCGATGGCCCCGGTAACCCGCTCCGGCCTCGAGCGACGCTTCGTCCGAATCTGCGACCGCGCCGGCCTCCCGCGCCCGGCCATGAACCTGTTCGTGGCCGGATATGAGATCGACGCCGTGTGGCTGGACAGCAAGGTGGTCGTGGAGATCGACAGCTACGAGTTCCACCGCACGCGCGCGGCATTCGAGACCGATCGGATCCGCGATGCCGCACTGCAGCGCGAGGGGCTCCGGGTGCTGCGTGTGACCGACCGCAGGCTTGAGGACGATCCCGTCGGGATCGCGGAGGACCTCCGGAAGATGCTCGATGCGGCATGACGGGACAAGCTCCGCGCACTACCGCCCGCGCCTGCCAAAGCTATTCCCCGCAGGCGCCACCGCACGCAGTCCGTCGATCTCTGCGGTCTCCGTCGATGGCGAGGCCATATCCGAAAGCCCCGCTTCGCTGCTCCAGACCCGTCGTGGCTCGATGTGCCGGACCTCGGCGCCCGGCAGGTCGCCGCGATCCAGGCGCCGCACCTCGTGGACGAGCACGTTGATCACTCCGTCGCGACGCTCGAGGCGGCCGTCTGCGATCACGAGCGGCTCTCCCCGTATCGCCGGCCGGCAACGGTCGTGCACGGGTGGAGGGACGATCAGGTTGATCGTGCCGTGCTCGTCCTCGAGCAGCATGAAGGTCACGCCCTTCGCAGTGGCGGGGCGCTGGCGGGCCACCACGAGCCCCGCCACCCGCACCGGGGTGCCGTGGCGGGCCGACTCCAGCTCCCCGCTCGACAGCGCCCCCGCCGGAAGGGAGGGGCGGATCAGCTCGAGCGGGTGCTCGCGCAAGGTCACGCCCGTCGATCCGTAGTCGGCCAGGAGGCGCTCCCAGGTGTCGAGGCTGCGCATCCCGGGGGCATCGTGGACGTCGAGCGGAAGGGCGAGCTGCGTGCCGATCACCTCCCCCCTGCCGGATCCGATCGGAACTCCCGGAGCCGCCACCCCGAGCAGCCACAGGGCCTGGCGGCGGCGTTCCTCTTCGGGGCCTTCGACCAGAACGTCGCAGGCCCCCGCCCAGGCGAGCCGCTCGAGCGTGTCCGGCCCCGCCCCCGAGCGCCCCGCGAGGTCGGCGACCGAGCGGTAGCGGCCACCGCTCTCGCGCTCCGCCACGAGCGCCTTCACCTCCGCCTCGCGCACGCCGTTCACGTAGCCGAGCCCCATCCGCACGGCGCCGTGCTCGATGCCACACTCGGCGCCACTTCGCTCGACACTCGGCGGCAGCACCTCGATGCCCCGCCGCTGTGCCTCGTGCACCAGCGAGTCGGGCGGGTAGAAGCCCATCGGCTGCTCGCCCAGCAGCGCGCAGAGGAACTCCGGGCCGTAGTGCACCCGCAGCCAGGTGGACTGGTAGGCGAGCAGGCCGAAGGCCGCCGAGTGCGCCTTGGGAAAGCCGAAGCCCGAGAAGCCCACGATCTGCGCGTACACGCGCTCGGCCGTCTCGCGTGAGGCGCCGCGCCCTATCGCCCCGCCGATGAACTTCTCCTC
>JBPCJI010000112.1:0-4715 GCA_051005475.1 Thermoleophilaceae bacterium | reverse complement strand
AAGGCGGCGATAGACGAGGACGCGTTACGCGAGGAGTTGAGCCGGCTTCGAGCTGAGCTCGAGAGGTACGCGCGCCTTGCCGAGGAGAAGGAGCGCCAACTCGAGCGCTACGCATCCGACCTGCGCGAGACCTTCAAGGCCGAGCGTGCCCGGACGGACGAGCTCCATGCCTCCTACGTGGCCACCGTACGCGCGCTCACCAACGCGGTGGAGGCACGTGACGCCTACACGGGAAAACATGCGGAGAGGGTGGCGGCCTACGGTCTGGAGCTCACGCGCCTGATCGACCCCGAGCTCGCCCGAAACCCGCAGGTCGAGTTCGGCTTCCTCCTGCACGACATCGGCAAGGTCGCGATCCCCGATGGCATCCTGCACAAGCCCGGCCACCTCCTGGCCGAGGAGCGGATCCTGATGCGCCGCCATCCGGTCATCGGGCACGAGATGGTCCGCGACATCCCGTTCCTGGACGAGGCCGCCCAGATCGTTCGCCACCACCACGAACGCTGGGACGGCAGCGGTTATCCCGACGGCCTGGCCGGTGAGGAGATACCGATTGCAGCGCGCATCTTCGCGGTGGTGGACGCCTTCGACGCCATGACGACCGCCCGCCCCTACAGCCCGGAAATATCTATCACCGACGCGCGGGCCGAGATCGCGGCCAAGGCCGGCTCGCAGTTCGCTCCCGCGGTCGTGGCCCACCTCGCGCAGCTATCGGATCGCACCCTTGAGCGCATCGGGGCGGGACGCATCGGGGCGGGACGGGTGTGAGGGTGTCCCGCTTCTCCGGTCCTGCCCGTGTGCCGGCACCCGTGACGGCGCCGCGCTGATGGGCAGCGTGCTCATCGTGGACGACGATCGGTTCGTGCGAAAGCTGATCGCGACCACGCTCGAGGACGTGGCGGAGTTCGACCTGACGGAGGCCGCGGACGGGCTGGAGGCGGTCGAGATGGCGGCGCGCAACCGGCCGGAGCTGGTCTTCCTGGACATCGACATGCCCGAGCTGGACGGGATCGAGGCGTGCCGGCGTCTACGTGCGCAGCCGGGGATGGCCCAGGCCACGGTCGTGATGCTCACGGCGGCCGCGGGCGACTCCGCCGAGCGTGAGGCCGAGAGCGCGGGCGCGGACCTCTTCCTGACCAAGCCGTTCAGCCCGCTCGCCCTCCTGCGCCTCGTGGATGATCTCGGCGCGAGTGGCGCGACCGCCCGGCGCTGAGGTGGTCCACTGAGATGCGAGCGCACCTGGGGCTCGGCTCCAACCAGGGCGACCGCCTGGGGGCCCTACGTGAGGCCCGCAAGGCGCTGGAGCGTCACGGCGTGTGCGTGGCCGCCGCCTCGTCGGTGTACGAGACGGCCGCCCAGGGCCTGCTGCCCGACCAGGCGGACTTCCTCAACGCATGCCTCGCGGTGGATGTCGAGCTGGGACCGGACGAGCTCCTCGGCGTGTGCAAGGCGGTCGAGCGCGAGCGCGGGCGAGAGCCGGGGGGAGCCCGCCATTCACCCCGGCCGATCGACGTCGATTTGCTCCTCGCCGGCCCCCTCGAGCACCGCTCGGAGAGCCTGACCGTGCCCCACCCGGAGCTCACCGCCCGCCGGTTCGTGCTCGAGCCGCTGCTCGAGCTCGAGCCGGCGCTCACGCTCCCGGACGGAACCCCGCTGGCGGACAGGCTGGCCGCGGTGGGCGACCAGCGCGTCGAGCGCCTCGGTCCGCTGTGATCACCCCCCAAATGGGGGGTTTTGCATCGGGAATGCTGCGGCCCCGCTGAGGGCTCCGCCAAACTCGGAGCCGTGCTCACCCTCACCGAGACAGCCAGCTTCCGCGGCGACGATGCCACGCCGCTGGTCGAGGCGTCCCTCGCGTGCAGGATTTGCCTGTCGGGGGAGATCGACTGGGCGCTGCGGGTGGACGAATGGGATGCCGAGGTCGAGTGTCGCTGCCGCGGCTGCGACGACATGAGGACCGTCTCGCTCACCGGGGAGCAGGCGCTGCGGCTGTCGGTGGATCGGCGATTGAACTAGGCCCGGGAAGTAGACCGGGGGGCGCGAGCCCCCCGGGTGCCATCCTGGAGGCCGAATGGCCGACCCCGCGCCAATGCAGCGGACCGAGCAACTCGACGTCATGGTCGAGCTGCTCTCGGGACTCGACGCCGACGGCGGGGATGCTCCGCGGGCCTTCTATGACCCCCTGTGCGAGGCCGTCTGCCGTCTGACCTCGATGGAACGGGTGATGCTCGTCCTGTATGAGGGCGCCCGGAAGCTGGTCGTGCCGACGGGCAGCCACGGGATCGAGCCGGAGCTGCTCGCGAACGTCTTCGGCACGCTCGAGGAGACCCCGCTCGCCCAGCGTGCGCTCGCCGAGGACCGGGTGGTCACCGCCTCCGAGAACCTCGGGCGCGAGGTGCCTCCCCGCTACGCGCGAGTGCTCGGGGTGACCACGCTGACCTGCACGCCCGTGTCGGCCGGTGGGAGCTGGCTGGGGGTGGTGTTCGCCGATCGGGGCGGAGGTCGCTTCAAGCTCACCGACCAGGAGCGGCACACGATGTGGACGCTCGGGAAGACCGCCGCCCTGGCCGCCAGCGCGCGCATCGCCACCACGCAGCAGGCGCGGGCGCGGTTGCTCGGCCAGCGGATCGACCTGGCCCGGGAGGTGCACGAGCGGGTGATGCAGCGGCTGTTCGGCGTCTCGCTCGTCCTGGGGGCCGAGCGCGATCTCACGCGCGAGGAGCGCCGCCGGGCGGGCGAGGAGATCCAGGCGGCGGTGGGCGACCTCCGAAGCGCGATGGCGCGCCCGATCGCCCCTCCGCCACCCGGCACGGGGGCCAAGCTGCGCGATGAGCTCGAGCGCCTCAGCCGTCACTACGACGGCGCGATCATCGACGTGGCCTGGGAGCGCGATGTCGAGGTCCCCGAGGACCTTGAGCAGCTCGCGCAGTCGGTGCTCGCGGAGGCGCTTCGCAACGCCCACAAGCACGCCGACCCGAGCCGTGTGCAGGTCACGGTGGGAGGCGACGAGCGCCTCTTCACGCTCGAGGTCCGAAACGACGGCGTGGGTCAGGCTGGACGTGGCCACGGAGCGGGCATGGGCCTGCGCCTCGCCGCCCTCGACGCACTCCAGCGGGGCGGGGTGGTCGAATTTGGCACCGCGAAGGCCGGTGAGTGGCGGGTGCGGCTGGTGGTGCCCGTCCCAGAGGAGCGGTGATGGCCGGCCGGCGCCTGCGCGTACTCGTCGTGGATGACCACGACGTCGTGCACTGGGGCTTTCGCCTGCTGCTCGCCGACCTGCCCTGGGTCGAGCGCTGCCTCACTGCGCGCGACGAGAGCCAGGCGCGCGAGCTGGCGCGCCGCTACGAGCCGCACGTGGCGCTCGTGGACCTCTTCCTGGGCGAGCAGTCGGGCGCCGAGCTGTGCGAGACGCTGAGGCGCGAGTCCCCGAGCACCCGCGTGCTGTTGATCTCGGGCGCCGGCTGGATCTCGCCGCAGGCGGCGCGCGTGGCCGGTGCGTCCGGATTCGTCTCCAAGGACTGGGGAGCGGACGAGGTGGCCGCCGCGATCCGCACCGTCGGGAACGGAGGGACGGTGTTCGCCGCCAGCCCCGAGGGACCGTCCTCGCCGCTTTCCCTGCGCGAGCGCGAGGTGCTGGGCCTGCTGGCCTCGGGTGCCACCAACCGCGAGATCGCCGCCGAGCTCCATCTCTCGCCCCACACCGTGAAGGAGCACACGGGCAAGCTCTACCGCAAGCTCGACGTGCGCAACCGCGCCGAGGCGGTCCAGCGCGCGGAGCGGCTCGGACTGACCTGACCTGGCGGCCCGCTCGCCCCCCTCCGCAATAATCGCGCCCGATGCTGCTCGCGATAGACGTAGGGAACACCCAGACCCACGTCGGGCTTTTCCGCGCGGATGGCTCACTCGAGCACTGGCGTATTCACACGGCGCGGGCGGCCACTGCCGACGAGCTGGCGATGGTGTTGAGCGCGCTGCTCGAGCTGCGCGAGCTCCGGCTGGCGGACGTCGATGCGGTGATCGTGTCGTGCGTGGTACCCGATCTCTCGCAGGCCTACGACCAGATGCGGTTGCGTTACCTGGAGGGTCGGGGCGCCCTCGTCGGGCCGTCCATGCGCACCGGAATGCCGATCCGGATCGACAACCCACGCGAGCTGGGGGCCGACCGGCTCGTGAACGCGGTGGCCGCCTACGACCGCGTTGGAGGGGCGTGCATCGCGGTGGACTTCGGGACGGCGGTCAACTACGACGTCGTCTCGGCCGAGGGCGAGTACCTGGGCGGTGTCATCTCACCGGGTGTCGAGATCTCGCTGGAGGCGCTCAGCCAGCGCGCCGCCGCGCTGCCGAAGGTGAGCCTCGAAGCACCTCGCGCGGCGATCGGGAAGGGGACCCTCGAGGCGATTCAATCGGGTGTCGTCTTCGGCTACGCCGGGCAGGTCGACGGGCTCCTCGGGAGGCTCCGCGAGGAGCTCGGCGAGGAGGCGACGGCGATCGCCACCGGCGGCTTCGCGAACGCGATCGTCCCCCACTGCGATCAGGTCGACGAGGTGGACGACCTCCTGACCCTCCGGGGCCTGCGTCTCATCTGGGAGCGCAACCGGGAGCCGTAGCTACGGTGCGGAGCGATCGTCCGGCTGCCCCGGCCGCGCCGCCCGGGCGCGGTACCCGCAAGAGGAAGCGAAAGCACGGCCGACGGCGCTGAGAAGCGCCACAATGTG
>JBPCJI010000111.1:0-5602 GCA_051005475.1 Thermoleophilaceae bacterium | reverse complement strand
TGCTGGTGTACAAGTCGGCCGTGCTGCTCGACCAGGGCCAGCGCAACACGCTCGCCTCCTCCCACGCCAAGCGGTTCGCCGCCGACAGCTCGATGGAGGTCGCAGTGGACGCCGTCCAGGTCTACGGCGGCTACGGGTTCATCAAGGAGTACCCGGTCGAGAAGCTGATGCGCGACGCGAAGATCATGCAGCTGTACGAGGGCACCTCCCAGATCCAGCGGCTGGTCATCGCCCGCGAGGTGCTGATGCCGCGGCGGACGGAGGAGCCGGCCACGGCGGGCGCGGCGGCATAGGTCGGCGGCCGCCGGCGCTCGCGGGGCACCGCGTGTCAGGATCACTCACACATGCCGCGCGCCCCCAAGACCAAGCGCGACCGAAGCCGCGAGGCCGCGCGCGAGGCGGTGGCCCAGGCCGGGGCCATCCCGGGCGCGCCGCCCGAGCCGGCCGTCCGCGCGCGTGGCTCGGACCCCTTCAGCGGGGAGCTGCGCAGGCGCGAGGTCCTGCCGTTGCTGGTCCTGCACCTGATAGCGGCTGGGCCGACCTACGGGAACCAGCTCATGGACCGGATAGCCGGGATGACCGAGGGCGTCTTGTCGGTGAACCCGAACACGATGTACCCGCTGCTTCGCCGGCTCGAGCAGCGGGGCCTGATCGAGGGGCAGTGGGAGCATCCCGAGCGCCGCACGCGGCGCTTCTACTCGATCACCCAGGAGGGGCGTGAGGAGTATGGGCGGCTGATGGAGGAGGTGCGCCCGTTTCTGGACTCGGTCGCTCGGTCGATCGACGACATCGTGCGCGAGCTCTACGGCTGATGGCGCTCCGATAGCCTCCCGGGCCGCCGCCCAACAGATCTGGAGGACGAATGTACGTATTCAAGGCCGCCGTGGTCGGCGCGGGCACGATGGGTGGAGAGATCGCGCAGGTCATCGCGTCCTCGGGCCTACCGGTCGTGCTCAAGGACGTGAGGCAGGAATTCATCGACACGGGCCTGACGAAGGCACGCGAGGTCACCCAGGCCCAGCTCACGAACCTCGTCGGCAAGGAGAAGATCACCCAGGAGCAGGCCGACGCCCAGCTCGGTGAGATCACCGGCCGCATCACCGGCACCACGGAGTACGAGGGCTTTGGCGATGTGGACTTCGTGATCGAGGCGGTTCCGGAGCGGATGCAGGTCAAGCAGGCCGTCTTCGGCGAGCTGGACGAGGTCACCCCCGGCCACGCGATCCTTGCCTCCAACACCTCGTCGCTGGCCATCAGCGAGATGGCGGGCGCCACCTCGCGTCCCGACCGGGTCGTGGGCTTCCACTTCTTCTACCCGGCGTCGATGATGCGCCTGATCGAGGTGATCGAGGGCGAGGAGACCTCCGATGAGACGCTGCGAGCCACGACCACGTTCGCGCAGCAGATCAGGAAGACCCCGATCCGCTGCGGCGAGGGTCCGGGTTTCGTGGTCAACCGCGTCCTCATCTCCGCGGTCTCGGAGGTGTGGCGGGCCGCCCACGAGGCGGGCCTCGACGTGACGGAGGTAGACAAGGTGATCCAGGAGTCCGGCACGGCGCCGATCGGACCGTTCTATCTGACCGACCTGCTCGGGCTCGACACCGTGCTGCACGTCGCCGAGCACCTGCACGAGAGCTACGGTGACCGTTTCTTCGTGTCGCCCGCGATGCAGGAGCTCGTCCAGGCAGGCGACCTCGGCCAGAAGACGGGAAAGGGGTTCTATGAGCACGGTTGATCAGACCGGCGTCACCGGCACGCTGGTCGAGCGCTTCTCGCTGAAGGCGATCGTGGAGGCGTGCCTGGTCCTCGAGGAGGGCGAGGCCGCCGCCAAGGACATCGAGATCGGGATGATGATGGGCGCGGGCATCCTGCCGGGCCCGTTCACGAGGGCCGACGACCAAGGCCTCGACTCTGTCCTAGAGGCGCTCGAGCGGGCCCAAACGGAGTGGGGGGAGGGCTTCGAGCCGCCGCTTATACTGCGTCGCCTCGTGGCGGGAGACCGGCTGGGGAAGAAGACCGGACAGGGCTTCTTCCCCTACCCGCAGCCCGACGAGGGCCAGACGCGCGAGACGGTGCTGCTCGAGACCCGCGGCGAGGTCGGCATCGTGTGGCTCAACCGGCCGCCGACGAACTCGCTCTCACCGCAGCTCATCCGCGAGCTCGCCGAGCTGTGGGGCGAGGTCGAGGGCAAGCTGAGGGCGGTGGTCTTCGCCAGCTCGAACATCTTCACCTTCTCCGCCGGCGCGGACATCAAGGAGTTCACGAAGATGGCGCCGGACAAGGAGGGCAGGGAGCTGATCGACGCCGGTCACGCCCTCCTGCGCTCATTTGAACGATCCTCCACGATCACGATCGCCTCGGTCAACTCGATCGCCTTCGGCGGCGGCTGCGAGCTCGCGATGGCCTGCGACTTCCGCCTGGCGGCCGAGTCGGCCACCTTCGGGCAGCCCGAGATAAACCTGGGCATCATCCCGGGCTTCGGCGGGACCCAGCGGCTCCCCCGACTGGTGGGGGAGGGCAAGGCGCTCGAGATGAACCTCGTGGGCGATCCGATCGACGCCTATGAGGCCCTGCGGATCGGGCTGGTCAACCAGGTGCTGCCAGACCACGAGCTGTTCGACGGCTCCATGCGCTGGGCGCGCAAGCTCGCCGGGCAGGCGCCGATCGCCGTCGAGCAGATCAAGCGCCTCTCGGGTGTGGGGGACCTCGACAAGGGCATCGAGGCCGAGAAGGAGGGGTTCGCCGCCGCCTTTGCCTCCGAGGACGCCAAGGAGGGGATCGGGGCGTTCCTTGGAAAGCGGCAGGCCGAGTTCAAGGGGAGGTAGGCGCTTTGGGCGGCGGGGCCCGCGCCCTCGCCGAGCTGCTCGACGCGAGCGATCGGGCCGTCGTGCTGACGGGCGCCGGGATCTCGGTGCCATCCGGAATCCCTGACTTCAGGTCGCCGGGGACCGGTGTGTGGGAGAACGTAGACCCGATGGAGGTTGCCCACATCGATGCGTGGCGGGCCGACCCCGACCGCTTCTGGGCCTTCTACGGCCGGCGGTTCGCGTCGCTCATCCACACGCGCCCCAACCGCGCGCACGAGGCCGTGGCAGAGCTCGAGCGCCGTGGCGCGATACGGGGGGTGATCACGCAGAACATCGACAGGCTCCACCGGATGGCCGGGAGCGAGCGCGTGATCGAGGTGCACGGCTCGATCGAGTTCAGCTCCTGCCCCGAGTGCGGATGCCGCGTGCCACTCGAGCGGGTCCTCGACCTGTTGCAGGCGCGCGAGGGCTCGCCCGAGTGCGTGGCCTGTGTCGCCCCACTCAAGCCGGACGTGGTGCTCTTCGGCGAGCTGTTGCCCCGCGCGGCGATGGCGGAGGCCCAGGCGCTGGCGGTCGAGGCGGACCTGATGATCTGCATCGGCTCATCGCTGATGGTCCACCCCGTGGCCGGGCTCCCGGCGATCACGCGCGAGGCGGGGGGCAGGCTCGTGCTGGTGACCGCGGGTGAGACGCCGTACGACTCCCAGGCGGACCTCAAGCTCGACGGCGATGTGGTCGGCGAGATGGATTCCCTGATGCACGCCCTCGACGCGGCGGGCGCCCGTCAGTCGTAGGTCCCGGACAGGTGGGCGTAGCGTGGGTTTGGACCACCCACCTCCCGGCCGTTGATCCATGCCCGGCCGCCGGGCCGGGGGGAGTCGAGCCGGCGGCGGGCCTGGATCGTCCGCAGCAGCCGCTCATCGCGACGCGCGGGGCGGGAGAGGTCTGTCACGGGGGGCCTCATGGAGGAAATCTTCGTCGGGTCCATCCCTCGCTCCTATCGCCCGCTGGCCAAGATCGCATGCGGGGCGCTCGACCTGTTGTCCAGCGGAGGGTAGAAGCTCAACGCTCGCTCACCGTGAAGATCGCGTGACCACGAGGCTCGGGACGCGACCGCGCGGCCGCCCGGTAACCGCTCAGGAGGCACCCTCGAGCCGGTGGACCCGCAGCGCGGCTTCCATCCTGCCGACGGCGGCGTCCACGGCCGCGATCGTCTCCTGCCCGAGATCCCCGAGCAGTGCGGCGTTCGCGGCAGCGCCCACGGCGGCCCGGTCTGCCTCGAGAGCGTTGCGGCGATCGCCGGCAACGCCACGCTCGAGCTCGGAGAGAAGGCTTTCGAGTGCTACCCGCGCCTGGAGCGCGGCCTCCCGCGCGCGCCGGGCGCTCAGGTCCGCCCGCGCCCTCAGCACGAGCTCCTCGCAGACCAGCAGCGGCTCGCGGCCGCCGAGGAGGGCTGCGAAGCGCTCATCCGGCGCCTCCATCGACCGGCGAACGCGCCCGTGCCGCTCATGGGGGAGCTCCCAGGCCTGTCCGTAGTGTCCGTCGGCCACCGCTTCGCCCGCGCCGAACCCCAGCCGCACCACCAGCGCCTGGCTCGGGGACACGTCTCGTGCGGCGGGGTCCGCCCGTGCCGCGCGGTGGGCACGTAGGGCGCGATTGAGGATACGCACGGCGCCTTCCACCTCCGAGTCCTGGCGCTCGGCGTCGTCATGGAGCTGCTCGAGCCAGCGCACGGCCAGTTCCTGGGCAGGAAAGGGCTCGGGCCTCACAACCGTCGCGCGGGAGGTGGGCACCGCCTCCGGGTCTGCGTGGGTGACCCTTCTACCGCGCCGTCCCTTGAGCAGCCGTCGCTCGCGGGCTCCCAGCGTGGCGAGTATCAGCACGCGCTCCGGCAGCGCCTCCGGCGCGCGGCGCACGAGGAACCGCCCGTCACCGGGACCCAGCAGGAAGGCGAACTCGAACTGAACGAAGGCGAAGGCATCGCTCACGACGGAGCGGCCGGCCGGCGGCTCTCTAGTCGCTTGGGCGGGCGCCCGGGGCGCCCTTCTTCGGGGGTATCTTGATCGCGTACTTCGAGGGCGTGGTGGGCACGACTGGGTTCTCGATCGTGCGGAGCCGGTCGAGCAGGTTCGACCACTGGCCGGGCTTGAGGACGGCGAGCGCCTGGCGGCCGAGCTTCGCGTTGGTGCCGAACAGTGGCCTGTACCCGACGTGGATGTGGTCGGCGTGGTCGGCCATCGCGAGCGTCGGCCCGCCGATCTCGAGCAGGCTGATGACCTGGTCGGGGCGCAGCGTGCCCTGCAGGCGCATCAGGCGCCTGACCGCGGTGTCGGTCACCCCGCCTGGCTCCTGGTGGCCGATGATCGGCACCCCGTTGATCTTCGCGATGTCGACCGCGTTGCCCGAGGAGTGGTGGGAGACGTTGCCGGAGCTCGTGAGGGTGTTCTCGCGCCCGCACCTGAGCGAGGTGACCGTCGGCCTCAGACCGGACTCCGCGAGGTACTCGAGCGTCGCGAGCACGCGCCGGTCGATCCGGCCGGACTTGACGTCGTCGCGCCCGCAGGGATGGATCTCGACCCGCTCGTCGGAGAGCACGCGGCGCTCCAGCAGCGGCTTGGGCAGCAGCAGGATCTGGCCGATCGAGAACCCGTCCGCCTTGCCGCCCTCGCCGTAGAGCACGTTCTTGCCCGAGGCGCGGTAGATCGCGGTTGCCTCGAGCAGCTTCCAGCCATCGAGGATCGGCTTCGGGTCGATCCGCGGCGCGCCCCTGCCCGCCGGGCGGATGCCGAACTGCA
>JBPCJI010000110.1:0-4463 GCA_051005475.1 Thermoleophilaceae bacterium | reverse complement strand
GGTGTGTGGGGTGGGGGGTGGTGGGGGCAGGCCGGGGGCGGGGGGGTGGGGAGGGGGGGGGGGGGGGGCAGGCCCCCCCCTTTGGCATCCCTTTCAATATCGGAGGAGCTCACGGCAGGCCTCCCTCACCTGGTCGACCTGGGGCAGCACTGCTCTCTCGAGCGGTGGGCTGAAGGGGATCGGCACGTCGGGGGCGGTCACCCTCACCACCGGGCCGTCCAGGTCCTCGAAGGCCTCCTCGGCGATCAGGGCACAGACCTCGGCCCCGACGCCGCACGAGCGGGTGGCCTCGTGGAGCACCACGGCCTTGCTCGTCTTGCGCACGCTGCGCAGGATGCCCTCGCGGTCCAGCGGGCAGAGCGTACGCAGGTCGATCACCTCGACGCTCGCCCCGTCCAGGTCCTCCACCGCCTCGAGCGCGGTGTGCACCATCGCCCCGTAGGCGACCAGCGTGAGGTCCGATCCCGGCCGCGCCACGCGGACCTTCCCGAGTGGCGTCTCGTAGCGTCCCTGGGGAACCTCGCCGCGCAGGCGGCGGTAGAGGTGCTTGTGCTCCAGGTAGACCACCGGGTTGGGGTCGCGCACCGCGCTCGCCAGCAGCCCCTTTGCGTCCTCGGGGGTGGATGGCGCGACGACCTTGAGCCCCGGCGTCTGAAGGAACCAAGCCTCGGGGTTCTGGGAGTGGAAGGGGCCGCCTGAGAAGCCGCCCCCCGAGGGCAGCCGCACCACCATCGGCACGGCGAGCCCTTGGCGGTAGTGCATCTTGGCGGCCACGTTCACGAGTTGGTCGAAGCCGCACGCGATGAAGTCGGCGAACTGCATCTCGGCGATCGGGCGCATCCCCTCCACCGCCGCGCCGACGGCGGCGCCGACGATCGCGGACTCCGCCAGCGGCGTGTCCCACATCCGCTCGGCGCCGAACTCCTCCGCGAGCCCTTCGGTGACCTTGAAGGCGCCCCCGAAGGCCCCGATGTCCTGGCCGAGGCAGAACACCGACTCGTCGTGGCGCATCTCCTCGCGCAACCCGTCGGAGATCGCCTCCAGGTAGGTGAGCTCAGGCATTGCGGGCCTCCTCGCGCGCCCACCGCGACCAGGGCGCGTGGCCGTCACCGAGCACCGGGTCCTCGTCGGCGAACACACCCTCGACGGCGGTCGCCGGATCCGGCATGGGGCGGGCGAGAGCCCAGGCGGTCTCCCGCTCCAGCTCGTCCTCGACGGCGACGTGGATGCTCTTCGTCTCGACGCCCTCCGCGTCCAGGCGCTTCTCGAACAGCTCGATCGGGTCGCGGCCGGCCCAGCGTTCGAACAGCTCCGGTGGCACGTAGGACATGTCGTCGTGGGCGCCATGGCCGTGCATGCGCATCGTCTCGGCCTCGATCAGTGTCGGCCCGCCGCCGGCGCGCGCACGGTCGCACGCCGCGGCCGTGGCGGCGAAAACCGCCTCGACGTCGTTGCCGTCGACCTTCACGCCCTCGAAGCCGTAGCCGGCGGCGCGCTCCACCGGGTCCACGGCAAACTCGAGCTCGTTCGGCGTGGAGTAGGCGAACTGGTTGTTCTCGAGCACGAACACCACAGGTAGCTGCCGTATCCCGGCTACGTTCATGGCCTCGTGCCACTGTCCGTTCGCGGTCGACCCGTCGCCGAACCAGGTCATCGCAACGCGCTGCTCCCGGCGCATCTGAAAGGCCACGGCCAGGCCACATGCCACGCAGGCCATGTCCGGCAGCATCGAGACCATCCCCACGCAGCCCAGGTGGCGGTCGCCGAAGTGCATGTTGCCGTCGCGCCCGTTCGTGACTCCGCCCACGCGGCCCATCATCTGGGCCAGCACGCGGCCTGGCGTCACGCCGCGGATCAGGTGCGCCCCCAGGTCACGGTGCAGGATGCAGGCGCGATCGCGCGGCCCCAGTGCGAACGCGGAGCCCACCGACACGGCCTCCTGACCGCGGCCGTCGTAGTAGCTGCCGGGCACCTGGCCCTGGCGGTAGAGGTTGAGCGCGCGTTCCTCGGTGGCGCGCATGAGGAGCATGTAGCGCAGCAGCTCACGGCGGTCTTCCGCGGTCAGCTCGGCTGCCGCGGCATCGTGCTCCTGGGGCTCGAGCTGCGCCGGTCTGGCGGTCGGCGTGGCCATCTGTTCTCTCCTTCGCTGCCGGAAGCGGGGTCTCCGCTCGGCCTCGACGTTCGACGCTCCCGGCGGGGTCTCCACCCGGACGCGCGGGTATGTGAAGTCAGGGTACCCCTCCTGGCGGCCTGCACAACCACCGGCACTAGGCTCAGGAGCGTGAGCTCCCCCGAGCGCTTCTGGACGAGCCGCCTGCGGTGGCGACTGCACGGAGCCTGGCAGTGGCCCGCGTTTGCCCTGTTCACGCTGGTGGACGGGGTGGTGCTCGACCTGCTACCGCCTCTGGGCGCGGCGCGGATGGACCTGATCCTGGGAGTGCTGATCGCCACCTTCGCCAACCTGTTCCTCGTGGGCGCGGTGGCCCCCTTTCTCACACGGCGCCTCTCGCGCAGGCGGGAGGCGGCACTCGCGGCGTCGGGCGCCGGACGGACAGGGCCTGCGCCGCCCCATGAGGTAGAGCGTGAGGTCCTGCAGGACCGCGTGGGCACCGCGCTGCTTGCCGCCGGGCTGGTGGCCGTGCTGGTCTCGGGTCTCGCCAACCGGCCCGTGACCGTCTCGGAGACCGAGGCCACCGAGGAGGTTGGACGCGAGCTGCGCAGCTACGTGGTCCGGTCCGGGAGCGAGGAGCTGAATCGGAACCTCGAGACGGCCAACACCATCCGCCTCTCCGAGGGCTACTTCCGCGCATGCATCGCGCGGGACGACCGCCGCCGATACGTCTGCCTTTTCGTCGACACGACCAGCGACCCGACCGCGGTGAGAGAGGATCGGGACGCAAGGCCGAACTCGGCGTTCGCGCGTTAGCGGAGACCCGGCTCAGCCGTGTGCCAGCAGCCGTGCGCCGAGCCGGTCCGCCAGGCCCTCGCCACCCTGGCGCAGGAGCACGTCGTGGTTCCACCGGAAGACCGGCCGGGCAAGTGGCGCGAGCGCGTTCATCCACGGCTTGGTGGTAGCCACGTCCCAGTCATAGACGACCGCCGTCACGCCGTCCTCCTCCCACAGGCGCCACTCCCCCGTTCCCTCGAGCTCGCCGGTGGCGCGCCCGGCCATCCGCCGCGGCGGATCCACCTCGTCGGTGCGGAACTCGAACTCGAGTGGATAGGGGATGCGACTCCTCCACTCGATCAGGTAACGGCTGCCCACCCGCCGGTGGTCCCCCGGATCGAGCTCCTCCACGCGCACCACGCCCCGCCACCAGCGCGGCCACGAGACGGCGTCCTGGAGCTGCTCCCACACCAGGTCGCGCGGGGCGTCCAGCAGCCAGGTGGTGAGGAATCGGTAGCGCGCCACGGCGGCTCAGGCGATGACCGGATCGAACACGTCGACGCCGCGCCCGGTGCCCGCGGCGATCCACCTACACTCCCCGCCGTGAGCACCTGGGAGCAGCTTGCCGGCCTCCGGGTCGAGGTGGACTCCTATTCGCTGCAGGGGCTCGAACAGCAGTACACGCCCGAGTTCAGCCGCCTGACCACGGTCATCCGGATGGCGGGCGGGGGAGAGGAGGGCGTGGGGGAGGACGTGATCTACGAGGGACTCGACCACGTCTCCCTCCAGGCCGCTGGGCCCGTGCTCGATCTCGCCGGCTCCCACACCCTGGGCTCGCTGGCGGAGCGCCTCGACGGGCTCGACCTCTTCCCCGACCCCCCGGTGCGCGAGGTATCGCGCCTGTACCGCCGCTGGGCGTTTGAGTCCGCGGCGCTGGATCTCGCGCTGCGCCAGGCGGGACGACCCCTCGGGGAGGTCCTTGGTCGCGACCCGCGGCCGCTCACCTACGTCGTGTCGATGCGCCTGCAGGCACCGGGCGGCGAGGGCCCCGAGACCGCCGACAAGCTCACTCGCCTGCTCGAGCGCTATCCCGGCACCCGCTTCAAGCTCGATCCGACCAATACCTGGAGCGACGAGCTGATGGCCGAGCTCGCGGCCACGGGCGCGGTCGACTCCGTCGACCTCAAGGGCCACTACCGCGGCACCCCGGTGGACGTGGAGACCGACCCCGAGCTCTACCGCAAGGTCGCCGAGGCCTTTCCCGATGCGTGGATAGAGGACCCCGACCTGACCCACGCCGAGGCCGCGGCGGTGCTCGAGCCCCACCGCGACCGCATCACCTGGGACGCGCCGATCCACTCGATAGCGGACATCGAGGCGCTGCCCTTCCAGCCGAAGATGGTCAACATCAAGCCCTCGCGCCTGGGTCCGCTGGAGGGGCTCTGCGCCGCCTATGACTTCTGTGAGCGGGAGGGGATCCAGGCCTACGGCGGCGGGCAGTCCGAGCTGTCGGTGGGCCGCGACCACATCCAGTATCTCGCCGCTGTCTTTCACCCCGACACCCCCAACGACACCG
>JBPCJI010000109.1:0-9903 GCA_051005475.1 Thermoleophilaceae bacterium | reverse complement strand
TGCAGGACCGCTTCCTGGTGCACCGCCGCGAGGGAGAGCCCTGCCCGCGGTGCGGGTCGCCGATCCGCAAGCTGCGCGCAGCGGGGAGGGGCACGTACGTGTGCCCGCGCTGCCAGCCCCGCCCGCGGGCGCCCCGCTCGCCGACGGCCCGCTCGGTGTCCGCCCCTCACCGCAAGATGTGAGGCATGCTCGGGACCTTCAAGACCGAGGCGGTGGTCCTTCGCTCGATCCGCTACGGCGAAGCCGACCGCGTGCTGCACCTCTACAGCGCCGACCGCGGGCGTGTCGGGGCGGTGGCCAAGGGGGCGCGGCGGGTGCGCTCGCGCCTCGGCGGCCGGCTCGAGCCGATGTCGCGCGTGAGCCTCGTGCTCCACTCCGGGCGCGGCGAGCTCTGCACGGTGACCGCCGCGGACACCGTACACGCCCATCCGGCCTTGCGGGAGCGGCGAGGGTCGCTCGAGCGGGGCGTCCAGGCGTGCGAGGCCGTGCTACGCCTGCTCGACTCGGCGGAGCCCAATCCGGCGGCCTACAACCTCCTGTGCAACCAGCTCGCTCTGCTCGACTCCCACGCGGGGGCCGCCACCCGCGCCCAGGCTCTCGCCTTCCGGGCCAAGCTGCTGCTTGCCGCCGGGTTCGCCCCCGAGCTGAGCTCGTGCGCGACGTGTGGCGAGAGGGAGCACCTCACAGGCTTCTCACCCGCGGCCGGCGGGGTGGTTTGCGCAAGCTGCGAGGCCGGCTCGTTTCCCCTCGATGCCGAGGGACACGCGTTCCTGCTCGGAGCGCTGTCGCGACCGCTGTCCGATGCTCCCGCAGCGCCCGCCCGGGCGCTCGCCCAGGCTGACCGCGCGCTCGCGGAGACCCTCGAGCACCACGCCCACGTACGGCTACCGCGGGTGGCTGCATAGGCTGGGCCTCGACGAGACCCAGGTCGAGCGAGTCGTACCGACCATCCCCCGCTTGCCTCAGCCGAGGTGCGACCCGTCGTTCCACAGCTCGAGCGTCCGGTTCACGCGCTCCCACCCGAGCACGCTGAGCGTGCCGGTGGAGAGGGCCAGGTTGGCCCCCTTCTCGGGCGCAACGCCGATCCAGCGGGCGCCGAGCACGCGCAGCAGGTGCCCGTGGCCAAAGCAGACCACGTCCCCGTCGATCTGAAGGAGGTCCTCGATCAGCGCGTCGCAGCGGGCTCCGACCTGGGCCGGGGTCTCACCGTCGGGAGTCTCGTGGCTCCAGACCGTCCAGCCGGGCACGGTCTCGCGGATCTTGACCGTCGTGAGGCCCTCGTACTCGCCGTAGCCCCACTCGAGCAACTCGTCGCGCTCGATCGCCCCGTCCTCCAACCCGGCGAGGCGGCAGGTGTCTGCCGCCCGGGACAGGGGGCTGGTGAAGACGGCCGCGAACTCCCGGCCGGCCAGGCGGGCGCCCAGGGCCTTCGCGTGGCGGCGGCCGTTCTCGGTCAACGGGATGTCTGTCATGCCGGTGTGCCGACCGTTGAGGCTCCACTCGGTCTCGCCGTGCCGCGCCAGATAGATCTCGGGGTTCGCCATGCCCCCCAGTCTCTCTCAGCAGGGCGATCGAGCGCAACCCCCTGGGGCGGCCCCGTCAGGTTCCAGCGCCTTCCTGAGACAATCACGGGGTGCTGCCCGAGAGCTCTACCGGAGGCATCCTGACCGGCTTCGCCGACCGCACCGCCCGGGACGAGGGGAAGCTGCTCTCGCGCCTGGCTGCCCGCTCCTACCCGGCGCGGCGCGATCGGCCCGAGGAGGACTCGCCTCACCGCACGCCCTTCCAGCGTGACCGCGACAGGATCGTTCACACCAAGGCGTTCAGGAGGCTCACGCACAAGACGCAGGTGTTCATCGCTCCGGAGGGCGACCACTACCGCACCCGGCTCACCCACACCCTGGAGGCCTGCGGGATCGCCCGCAATGTGGCGCGCGCGCTGCGGCTCAACGAAGACCTCACGGAAGCGATCGGACTGGGGCACGACCTCGGCCACCCGCCGTTCGGGCATATCGGCGAGGGAGTGCTCGACGACTGCCTGCGCGAGTGCTTCGGAGTGCGGTTCCGTCACAACCACCACTCGCTCCGCGTCGTCGAGCGCCTCGAGCGAGACGGGGAGGGGCTCAACCTGACCGTACCCGTCAGGGACGGGATACTCAACCACACCGGCCCGGACAGGCCGGCGACGCTCGAGGGGCGGATCGTGAGGGTCGTCGACCGGATCGCCTACATCAACCACGACATCGACGATGCCCTCCGCGCGGGGGTGATCGTTTACGAGGACCTGCCCCAGGCTGAGATAGCCGTGCTCGGTGAGAGCGGGACCGAGCGAATCGGGACGCTGGTGGAGGACCTGATCGAACGCTCCCGGGCCGCCGGGGACATCGTTCAGGGAGACGAGGTCGGGAGCGCGATGCTGCGGCTGCGCAAGTTCATGTTCGACCGCGTCTACCTCGGTGACCACGCGCAGAGCCAGAGCAAGCGGATCGAGCGCATGCTGCGCACGCTGTTCTCCTATCACGCCGAGCACCCACCCCCTCCGGTCACGCCCGGCGCCGCGGTGCACGAGCGCATCGTGGACTACCTGGCGGGAATGACCGACCGCTTCGCGATCCGCGCGTTCTCGGAGCTCTCCGTGCCGCAGGGCTTCTGAGGAGGTGCCCGCCCGGTACACCCAGGACTCGGTGGAGCGGACGCGGGAGGCCGTCGACATGATCGAGCTCGTGTCGGCGCGGACCGAGTTGCGCCGCGTGGGAGCGCGCTGGGTGGGGCTCTGCCCCTTCCATGACGAGCGCACGCCGTCGTTCTCCGTCGACGCCGAGCGCAAGCTCTACAACTGCTTCGGGTGTGGGGTGGGGGGCGATGCGATCACCTTCGTGCGCGAGCTGGAGGCGCTTGACTTCCCGGACGCCGTGGAGCTACTGGCGGAGCGCTACAACGTCGAGCTGAAGCGCGACCGCGAGGACCCGCAGGCCGAGGAGCGCCGCCGCCGGCGCGAACGGCTGCTGGCGCTGCTCGAGCGCACCGCCGGCTTCTACGCCACCTACCTGACCGAGGCCGGTGAGGCCCGGCGCGCGCGCGAGTACCTCGCCGGCCGCGGGCTCTCGCCCGAGGTGCTCGCCTCCTTCCGCGTGGGCTACGCGCCGAAAGCGTGGGATCGCCTGCTCGTGGGCGCTCAGCGGGACGGCTTCAAGCCGGAGGAGCTGCTGGCGGCGGGGCTCGTCCAGCGGGGCCGCTCGGGCGGCCTGCTGGACCGCTTCCGTGGCCGCATCATGTTCCCGCTCGCCGATGCTCGGGGCCGGGTGCTGGGCTTCGGCGCCCGCGCGATGCGCGACGAGCAGGGAGCCAAGTACATCAACACCGCGGAGAACGAGATCTACCACAAGGGCCGACAGCTCTTTGGCATCGACCGCGCCCGCGCGGCCGCGGCAAAGGCGGGCCGGGTGGTGGTGGTGGAGGGATATACGGATGTCCTGGCACTCCACCAGGCCGGCATCGAGGAGACCGTGGCAATCATGGGAACCGCGCTCACACAGGACCAGCTGGGAGAGCTCGCCCGGGCTGCGGGCCGCGAGGGCACGGTGTTTCTGGCCTTCGACGCGGATCGCTCCGGGCAGGAGGCGATGCTGCGCGCGGCCAGGATTGCCGAGGACCGGGATCTGCATCTGCGCGTCGTGCAGATGCCGGAGGACAGGGACCCCGCCGAGCTCGTGGCGGTAGACGGACCGCAGGCTGTGGTCGAACGGCTTGCCTCGGCGCTGTCTATGCTTGAGTTCGCGGTCGAGAGGACCCTGGAAGATGAGGACTTGGATAGGCCGGAGGGCAGGGACCGTGCGCTCGTGCGGGTGCGGGCTTTGATCGCGGCCGCGCCCGATCGCAGTGCCCGACGGGACCACCTGGTGCGCATGGTGGCCGACCGGTTGGACGTTCCGGCGGATTACGTGATCGCGAGCGTCGAGCGCCCACCGCGGGAAGCCGCTCCCGCAGCCGAGCCTCAGAGCGGGCCGAGCGCCACCAGGCTCGACGCAGAAGGGGTCTTCCTCGCCCTCTGCTCGGCGGCGGGGAAGCCCGGCGAGGATTACCTGGGTCGCCTCACCGACACCCACCTCTCCTCGGCCGAGCTGCGCCGCGCACGCGACCACCTGCTCGCACACCCGGGCGACCCGCTGGCCGATCTGCCCGAAGATCGTGAGCTCTCCGCGCTCCTGATGGCCGTGGCGGTGACCGGCGACACGAGCGAGCCGGCCGGCGAGACGCGCCTGCACACCGACTTCCTGGGCCTCGACAAACGCCGGATCGAGCGGGAGCTCCGGAGCGCGCGGGCGGATGGCGATTTCGCTCGCCAGGGCGAGCTCGCAGCGGCGCTTCAGCAGGTGCGAAGGGAGCTGGACACCGCGATGGGACAGGACCCGTGAGCGATGACATCGAACCGGAGGACCCTGCCAAGAGCGACCCCTTCGAGGAGTTCGACGAGGGCGGCGTGGTCAGCGCGGGCCTGCCGGTCGCGGCCCCCGAAGGGGGCACAGAGGATGCGGTCCGCCTCTACCTGCACAACATCGGACGCGTGGCCCTGCTCACGCGCGAGGACGAGATCCGCCTGGCAAAGCGAGTGGAGCAGCACGACATGGCCGCGAAGGCCGCGCTGGTCGAGGCCAACCTGCGGCTCGTGGTCTCGGTGGCCAAGCGCTACCAGGGCCGTGGTCTCAACCTGCTCGACCTGATCCAGGAAGGCAACCTGGGCCTGATCCGCGCGGTGGAGAAGTTCGACTGGCGCCGTGGCTTCAAGTTCTCCACCTACGCCACCTGGTGGGTCCGCCAGTCGATGACCCGGGCCCTGGCCGACCAGTCGCGCACGATACGGATCCCGGTTCACATGGTGGACCGCATCAACAAGGTCTCCCGCGCCCGCCGCGAGCTTTCCCAGCAGCTCGGGCGCGACCCGACGCCCGAGGAGATCGGGGGGAAGCTCGATATCCCGCCGGAAAACGTCGAGGGGCTGGTGAAGCTGAGCCAGGAGCCGGTCTCACTCCAGGCTCCCGTGGGGGCGGGCGAGGACAACGCCCAGTTGGGAGACTTCATCTCCGACGATGTGAGCGACCGGCCGGAGGAGCTGGTCTCAAAGAGCCTGCGCGATGCGGACGTCCTCGAGCTCCTGAACCGTCTGCCCGCCCGCGAGCGCCGCGTGATCGAGCTGCGGTACGGGATCGACCCGGAGGGCCCGATGACGCTCGAGGACATTGGGACGGAGGTCGGCCTCACCCGGGAGCGGGTCCGCCAGATCGTGGTGAAGACCCTCCATATACTCAAGACATCGGGCGAGGCCGCTGCGCTGGAGGGCACGACCGAGGACCCGCAAGGGTAGGGGGAAACGCACGGACCGAGTCCCCCGGGTGCGGTCTCGTTCGGCCTCGATTGCTCGCTATGCTGGCTAGCCGCGATCCCCGATGATGTAATGGCAACATGCCTGACTGTTAATCAGGTCATGGTGGTTCGAGTCCACCTCGGGGAGCTTCGAGCCGGGAAGTCATCCTGGCCCGCCAAGGCCTCCAGCGCCGCTGCGCCCAATGTGCCTCCGTCGTGGCGCTCGGCCCACCCCCGAATGTGCCCCGCCTCACGCCTGTAGCCCTGATCGGCGAGCACCTTGCGCACCGCGAGCCGTATCCCGCGCGCGGTCACGAGCCGCCGGGGCAGCGAGACCCCGCACCCCGCCCAGGCGATCCGCGCCGCGTTCTCCGCCATGTCGCCCGCAGCAGGGCACCCGATCACCGGGACGCCACAGGCCAGCGCACGCGCCACCGTGCCGTGGCCGGCGTGGCAGACCACCGCTGCGCAGTCGGGCATCGTCGAGACGTAGGAGAGCCAGTCGACGACGCGCGTGTTTCGCGCCACTCCTCCGCGCGGGACCGCCCCCGCCTCTTCCGCCGGCGACCGCTTGCCGCGGTTGGTGGTGGCGATCACCCGCACCGCCTCTCCTGCCAAGCCCTCGAGCGCCGCGGAGAGCAGACGGCCCTCGGGATCCTGGGAGGTGCTCGGCGCCACCAGCACGAGCGGGTCCTCGCCCGGGGGCAGGTCTACCTCGGGGCAGGGCGCCTCCCACAGCAGCGGACCGGTCACCCGAATCGAGCGGTCCCACTCCCGGCGCGGATACTCGAGCTGGGGGAAGGTGGCCACGATCGCCAGCCTCCGCGAAAGTCCGCCGTGCGGATAGTCGAGGACCCCCAGCCCGAGCCGCTCCCTCGCCTCGTTCAGCTCGAGGCGCCCGCGCTCCTCCCCGCGCGAGAGAAGTGGGCGCCACAGTGCCCACATTGCCTCGCCGGCGCGTGTGCGCGGGAGGCGAGCACCCACCGAGTAGGGGGGCAGGCCCCGCTCGGCGGTCGGCAGGACGTGGGGCACGAGCGTCGCCCAGCGCCGGCGCTCCATCTGAGCGGCGAGCGAGGCCGCCACAGTGAGGACGTCCGCCACCACCACGTCCGGGTCGGTCTCGCGGATCAGGGGCACTGTCTCCCGCGCGGCGCGCACGGCGGCACCGTAGGGGGTCATTGCGCTCCCGCCCGGCCACACCTCGTACTCCGGCGCCGGGGCAAAGGCCATCCCCTCGCGCTCCACGTGCTCTTGCCAGCGGCTCCAGGTCTGGAGGCAGACCGTGTGGCCGCGGGCCACGAGCGCGCGCCCGAGCGCGATCGCCGGAAAGGCGTGCCCGGGGTCGCCGAATGCCGCGAGCAGGAACCGCCGCGCCGGGATCCGGTGCGGCGAGCCCTCGGTCAGACCATCTCCGCGAGGTCGCGGATCATCCGCTTGCGGGCCTCCGGATCGAAGGCCATCGGCGTGCATATGAGCGAGCCCACGCCGGCCTCCCTGTAGACCGCGAGACGCTCCGCTATCCGCTCCTTGCCGCCCACCAGCGAGGTCTGGTCGATCAGCTCGTCGGGAAGCGCGGCGGCCGCCTCGTCCTTCTTGCCGGCGAGGTAGAGGTCTTGGACCTCGTCGGCGGCCTCCTCGAACCCGTACCGGCGCACGAGGGCGTTGTAGAAGTTCTTGTCCTTCGATCCCATCCCGCCGACGTAGAGGGCCACGAGCGGACGCACGGCGTCGCGGGCGCGCTCGATGTCCTCGTCCATCGAGACGTTCACGTTCGGTGCGATGTCGAACGACCCGTCGATCGCCTTGCCGCCTGCCCCCCGCCATGGGGGGTTGCCGGCCCGCGCTGCGCCCTCCTCTAGCAGCGTCCGGAACTCCGCGACGTGCTCTGGGGAGAAGAAGGTGGGCAGCCAGCCGTCGGCGATCTCGCCCGTGAGCTGGGTGTTCTTGGGCCCGATCGCCGCGATGTAGATCGGGATCCGCTCCTGAACGCTTCCGATCGTCATCTTGAGCGCCTTGCCGGGGCCGTCGGGCAGCGGCAGCGTGTAGATCTCGCCGTCGTACTCGAGCCGCTCGCGCGCAAGCGCCTTGCGCACGATCTCCACGTACTCGCGCGTGCGCCGGAGCTGCCGGGCGAACGGCTGGCCATGCCACCCCTCGGCCACCTGGGGCCCGGAGGAGCCGAGGCCGAGGATCATCCGGCCGTTCGAGATGTGGTCGAGCGTGGCGGCGGTCATCGCCGTCATCGCGGGCGTTCTCGCCGGCATCTGGAAGATCGCGGAGCCGATCCGGATCCGCTCGGTGTTCGCGGCGAGCCACGCCAGGACGGTGGCGGTGTCCGAGCCGTAGGCCTCGGCGGCCCAGACCGAATCGAACCCGGCCGACTCGGCCTCTCGCACGATGTCGAGTTGCTGCGCGGCGGAGAGCCCGAGTCCCCAGTAGCCAACGTGCAGCCCTAACCGCACCTTTGCGACGCCCCTTTCACAGCCTGGCCGAGCACCCTACAGCGAGTCGCCCGCCCGGATGAACTGGAGCTCGGGGACGATGCAGGCCGGCGAGGTGCGCAGCAGGTAGCGGATCGCCTCGGCGATGTCCTCCGGCTGGATCATCTGCTCCTTTCCCACGCCCTCGACCCAGTCGGTCATCGCGGTGTTCACGAACCCGGGGCAGAGGGCCGTGGCCTGGATGCCGTCACCGGCGTGCTCCTTGTGCAGCGCCTGCGTGAGGCCCACCACCCCGAACTTCGTGGCCGAGTAGGCGGCCAGCCACCCCTGCCCGTACTTGCCGGCGATCGAGGCCATGTTCGCGACGAGCGCCTTGCCGTGCTCGGCGCCCGCCTCCTTTAGCATCGGGATGCACTCGCGGGTCACCAGGTAGACGGCACGCAGGTTCACGTCGAGCTGCATGTCGAGCTTCTTGGTCTCGGCGTCGGCGATGGCCCCGCCGACCCCGATCCCAGCGTTGTTCACGAGGACGTCGAGGCGCCCGAAGCGCTCGCGATGCCCGGCCGCGAGCGCCTTGATGTCCTCCTCCTCGGCGACGTTCGCCGGCTGTGCGACGACCTCGACTCCGGCCCCGCGGAGCTCCGCCGCCGCCGCCTCGAGCTTGTCCGGTCGGCGGGCGGAGATGGTCACCCGATAGCCGTCCTCGCCGAGCGCGCGTGCGATCGCAAGCCCGATACCGCTGGAACCGCCGGTGATGAGTGCCGCGCGCGCTTCCAAGGCGCCCACCCTATTTGAACCCCACGTTAAGGACGAGCGGAACCTCGACCTCCAAGGTGGCCCGTCCCATACGCTTGCCGGGCGTGGAGGTACGACCGAGGCAGGTGGGGGCCGCGCTCGCGGCTGCGCTGGTCCTGGGGCTCACGGGAGCGGGCTGCGGGGGTGAGGACGAGGGCGCGGCGAACCGCCCGCCCCCGCCCGCGAAGCCGGAGGGCTTCCCCAAGGTGGGAGGGGGCAAGACGCTCGCCGAGCTGCGCAAAGAGGTCAAGGCCGAAGGGCCCGTCCTCTCGCCGGCGGTCTCCCAGCTCGAGCCGGGCAGGAACCGGTTTGGCTTCGGGCTCTTCGATCGCGCCCGCTCCCAGATAACGGATGCTCCCGTGGCCGTCTACGTGGCACCGGTCGGCGGCGGGGCGGCAAAGGGCCCCTTCCTCGCCCGCTACGAGTCGCTCGCGGTCAAGGCACGGTTTCAGAGCCGCTCGGTGGCGTCTGATCCCGACGCGGCCAAGTCCCTCTACGTGTCCGAGCTCGACTTCACCACGCCGGGGCGCTACGAGGTGGTGGGGGTCGCCCGGCTCGACAACCGACTCGTGGCCGCTACTGCCGCCGGCCCTGCGCTCAACGTGCTGAAGGACGGTCCCGTTCCGGAGGTTGGCGAGCGCGCGCCGCGCACGAGCACCCCCACGAAGGCGGATGCCGGCGGAGACCTCTCCCAAATCGACACCCGCCAGCCCCCCTCGACGATGCACGAGGTGGACTTTGCCGAAATGGTGGGTCGCCGGCCGGTGATTCTCATCTTCGCGACCCCGGCGCTATGCGCCAGCCGGGTGTGCGGGCCGGTCGTGGACGTGGCCGAGCAGGTCAAGGCCCGCCGTGGTGGTGACGCCGCATTCGTGCACATGGAGATCTTCCGCAACAACGAGACCGACCAGGGTTACCGCCCGCAGGTGCTCGAGTGGAAGCTGCCCACCGAGCCATGGCTCTTCGCAATCGACCGCCGCGGCCGGGTGGCAGCGCGGCTCGAGGGAGCGTTCAGCGCCGAGGAGCTCGAGCGGGCGGTGGACGCCGCCGTGAAGGGCTGAGCCCGCCGGGGGCCGGCGGTGGTATCGGCCTTCCGCCGACGTTGACCCCCGGGACCGGAGTAGGCCAAGATGTGCCTTCGGGCCGGTAGCTCAGTTGGTTAGAGCAGCGGACTCATAATCCGTCGGTCCCTGGTTCGAGTCCAGGCCGGCCCACTAGGAAAGACCTGCACAGAGCCACATCTGTGGGGGTCGGCTCTTGTGAGAGGCGCTAGCTGTTCCACCAATGGCGGTGCCGCAGCGAACTT
>JBPCJI010000108.1:0-3876 GCA_051005475.1 Thermoleophilaceae bacterium | reverse complement strand
GCCGATGATGGCGCGGCAGTCGCTGTACTCGTCCAGGTCGGCTGGGATCTCGCCCAGTGCGGCGCGCTTCTCGGCCTCCGAGTAGCTGCCATCGAGGGAGCCATCCTCTGCACAGTCGCGCACCACGTCAGCGGGGCTTGCGAGCGCGGTCGGCGCGAGCGACAGCACCGCGAGGGCGGCGATCAACAGGAGCGGATGTCTGACGCGGTTGTTCATGGCAAACGCACGCGGTCGAGGGCAGGCGCGACTCAGGTCTACCCGTGGCAACCTCAAGCCCAATCCCTCCCGGCGGCTAATCAGGCTACCAACATCACCGGTTGCTCCCCGTACCGAGGGCGCTGCCAACGGCCTCGAGGATGATCGCGGGGTTCGCTGGGGCATGGCCTCGTCTGAGGATCAACCCCCGTGGCTCGGTGGAAGTTGCGCTGCGAGCGCCCTACGCGTGGGAGTCCGGACGCGCCAGGATTGCCGAGCGGGTCGTGCCGGTGGAGCGCAGCTCTTCGTAGAGCGCGCTCCAGCGCGCCGCGACGGCCTCGTAGCCGAAGCGCTCGGCCGCCCGCAGCGCGAGCGCGTCCGCGTCGTAGGAGCCCCGTCGCTCGAGTACGCGGGCGATTGCCGCGGCGAGCGCCGCGGAGTCACCCGCCGCCACGAGCTCGCCCGCGTCGCCATCGATCAGTTCGCCCACGCCGCCCACGCGCGTCGCCACCGCCGGCAGCCCACTCGCCTGGGCCTCGACCAGGACCACCGGGAGGTTCTCGTGCAGGCTCGGAAGCACGAACAGGCCGGCCTCGCGCATCAGCCGCGCAACCTCCTCCTTCGGGCGCGGGCCGAGAAAGCGCACCCGGCCGGAGAGCCCGAGCGCCGCCGCCCGGCGCTCGAGGTGGTCGCGTAGCTCGCCGTCGCCGACGATGTCCAGCGTCTCATCTTCCTCGAGCCGCGCGAGCGCCTCGAGCAGGTGCACGTGGCCCTTCTTCTCGGACAGCGTGGCCACGTTGAGCAGCCGCGCCGGTCCGCTTGCCGATCGCGGCGTGGCGGGCGGGCGGAAGGTCTCCGTGTCGACTGCGTTGGGCACCACCTCGATGCGCGCCTGCGGAGCCAGCGAGCGCAGCCGGCCCGCCAGCTCCTCGCTCACCGGCGCCACGAGATCCGCGCGGTGAAAGGACAGGCGCGCCAGCATGCGGTCGTAGCCCGTCACCAGCCCGCGCGCAAACCCGGTGTAGTGCTCGCTGACCACCACGGCCGCGCGCGAGATCCGCCCCAGCACCAGCGCGGGAGGGGCGGCCTGATAGACGTGGGCGTGGACCACGTCGGGCCGGAAGCCCTCGCGCCGCAGCCGCCACAGCGCCGCGAGCATGCCGAGCAGCTGGAACCCCATCGCGGCGGGACGCAGGAAGGGCCTGCGATAGCGCACGCGAATCGTCCGGATGCCGTCCTCGAGCGCATCGGTGAGCTCGTAGGCCGCGAACGGGGGCGACGGCGTGGCGAGCGAGGCCAGCACCACCACCTCGTGGCGGCGCGCGATGGCGTGGGCGTGCTCGCGGCAGAAGAGGCCGAACACCGGTCGCTCCGGCCATGGGTACCACTTGGGCACGACGAGGATTCGCAGCCGGGCGCCCCCACGCGGCGCGCGCCTGTAGGTCGCGAGCGTACGGCGGCCCTCCTCGGTGCTCACGTACGGGCGGTCTGCCAGGAACAGGCGGGCCTCCTCGATCGCCGCCTCGCTCGGGTAGCTGACCGCCACCGCGCGTGTCTCGTGGCGTACCGGAAGCGAGTCCACCACGCCGAGCTTCCAGCCCCGGTCGCGGGCGTGGGCGGCCCAGTGCGCGTCGAGGCCCCAGCCCATGCGCAGGTCGGGGAACGGCAGCAGCTCCGCCGCCGCGCGGCGGCTGAAGCCCGTGACCGGCCCGATCTCGACGAAGTCCGTCTGCCGCGCCACAGCACCGCACCGGCGCCGCAGGACCCGCCACGCGGCATGGCTCAGGTGCGTCTGGGCGGGCTGTGCCAGGTCGAAGCCGAGCGCCTCGCACAAGGCCACGAAGCGGTCGAGGAAGCGCGGCGCGAGCACGACGTCGTCATCGGTGACGATCGTCCAATCGAAGCCGGCCGGCGAGCCCCCGCAGGCCTCGAGCACGGCGTTCACGTTCTGGAACTTCCCGGCGGTCAGATGGGCCCTCACCGTGTCCCCGGCCAGTGCCGGCTCGGGATCGCCCATCGAGCCGAAGGCAAAGCGAACGTCGTGACGGGCGGAGCGCAGCTCGGGCATGGCCTGCGGCAGCCGGTTGGCCGCGCCGGGCACGTAGCAGCCCGTGACGAGCACCGTGCGGGGCGGTGTTGCCTCTGCCAGCCGGTCGAGCTGTTGCCCTGTGCGCGCGAGGGCTTGCGCCAGGTCGAGGAAGGCGTCTCGCAGGAACCCCGTGGCGCGCGCGCGGCGGCCGGTCACCGTGCCCGACTCGCCGGACAGGAAGGAGTCCGGCTCGAAGGGCGGGCTCACCGCCGGCCCACCGCCTCGGCCAGCCGGCCGGCCGAGTGGGCGCCCATGATGATCCCCTGGGGGCATGCGCGCCTGAGCGTGTGCCACCCGCAGCCGGCGAGGTTGCGGAGCTCGCGCGCGGTCGAGGGCGCCGCTTCGCGCCGCACGTCCGTGCGCCGCGCGGCGCGGCCGCGGTGGTAGGCGGCGCGAGCCAGGGACCGCAGCCGGGCGTCATCTCCGGCCCGCCGGTGGTCGAGCCCGGCGCCGGCCAGGTAGATGATCCGCCCGCCCGCCGCCCGCAGCGCCATCAGCCACTCCTCCTCGTCGCCGTGGCCTCCAAGACGCTCGTCGAAGGGGCCAAACCGCGCGAACGACTCGCGCCGGATCGCGAAGTTCGATCCCCAGACCATCGGGGCGTCCACATCCTCGCGCCCGAGGTCGAGTGTCGTGATCGGCGGCGGCTCGCGACCGCAGCCCCGCGGCGCGGGGCCCTCCAGGCGCGCCCGGATCGGACCGCCGAAGGCCTCGGCGCCGGGGTGTCGCGCGGCGCCCTGCACGAGCGCTCTGAGCCAGCCCGGGGGTGCCCAGATGTCGTCGTCGACGAACGCCACCAGCGCGCCACGCGTGGCGCGCACACCGGCGTTGCGGGATGCGTTCCGGCCGCCCGGCGGGTCGAGGCGCAGATGCCCGACGCCCGCCCGCCGCGCCACCTCGGCCGTGGAATCGGTCGAGCCGTCATCCACCACGAGGATCTCCCTTGGCTCGTCGCACTCCTGCGCGCGGAGGGAGGCGAGCGCCACCTCGAGGTAGCCGGCCCGATCGCGCGTGGGGACGACCACTGAGACGGTTGGCGCTTCCATCGATCGGAATAGCCTAGAGCCGGATCCCGTGACCGCTGTCGTCCCACCCCGCGTGCTCGTCCTGCACAACCGCTACCGGATCGAGGGCGGGGAGGAGCGCTCGGTGGACCTGCAGCTGCAGGCGCTGCGTGCCGAGGGCGTCGAGCACCGGCTGCTAGAGCGGCGCTCGGGCGACACCGGCTCGGCGCGCGCGGCGGCGGCGCTCCTGCGCGGCGGGGAGCGGCCCGACGAGGTCGCCGCGGCGGTCCGCGAGCTGCGAGCCGACGTCGTCCACGCACACAACACCCTGCCGCTGTTCGGCCCGCGCTCGCTTGCCGCTGCGCGTGCGGCCGGCGCGCGGGTGGTGCTTCACCTCCACAACGTCCGGCTCTTCTGCGCGACGGGCTTCGGCGAGCGCGACGGTGGGCCGTGCTACCGCTGTCACCACCGGCGCACGCTTCCCGGCCTGGTGCTGAACTGCCGCCGCTCGCCGCCGGAGGCGCTCGCCTACGCCACGGCGCTGTCCCTGCACCAGCCGGCGATGGTCGCGGCTGTCGACCGCTTTGT
>JBPCJI010000107.1:0-4489 GCA_051005475.1 Thermoleophilaceae bacterium | reverse complement strand
AGGGACTTCGAGTTCATCGTGATGAAGCCGCCTCCGTAGGCCTTGCGCAGGATGATCGTGATCTTCGGAACGCGTGCCTCGGCGAAGGCGTGTAGAAGCTTGGCTCCGTGGCGCAGCACTCCGGCGGCCTCCTGGCCGGTGCCGGGCAGGAACCCCGGCGTGTCGACCAGCACCACGAGCGGCAGGCCGAAGGCGTTGCAGGTGCGCACGAAGCGCGCGCCCTTCTGGGCGGATGCCGCGTCGAGCACGCCGCCGAGCCAGCGTGGCTGACTGGCCACGAACCCAACCGGCTGCCCATCGATCCGCCCGAAGGCGGTCACGAGGTTGCGGGCGAACTTCGGTGCGAGCTCGAGCAGCTGTGAAGCGTCGGAGAGCCCGCGGATCACGTCCTTCACGTCGTACACCTTGCGCGCCTCTGAGGGAACGTTGGCTCCGGGATCCTTGACCACCGGCTCGCAGGGCGCCTCGCTCTCGCAGCGCTCGCCCGATGCGCTGGGCAGGTACCCGAGCAGCTCGCGCGCGATCGCGACCGCGTCGACGTCGTCGTCGGCCTCGAGGTGACACACGCCGTTGCGGCCCTGAACGCGCGGACCGCCGAGCTCCGCTCCACTCACGTCCTCGCCCGTGACCTCCTTGACGACCCCCGGGCCGGTCAGGAACATGCTCGAGGCCCTTGTCATGACCACGAAGTCCCCGAGCGCGGGCGAGTAGGCCCCGCCGCCCGCCGCGGGGCCGGTGATCACGGCGATCTGCGGCACGCGGCCGGACAGGAAGACCTGCTCGCGGAAGATCTTCCCGTAGCCGTCCAGTGCGGCTATGCCCTCGTCCATCCTCGCTCCGGCGGACTCGACGAACGACACGACGGGCGCCCGCGCGTCGCGTGCCATCTTCAACAGCCGGACGATCGACTCGCCGTGGGCGGCGCCCAGGGAGCCGCCGACGAAAGAGCCGTCCTGCGCGTAGCAGAAGACCGCCCTGCCCTCGACCTCACCCGCACCCACCACCACGCCGTCGCCCGGCGCGCTTCGCTTCGAGCGCGAGGCGATCTGAGTGCGGAACAGGTGCAGCGTGCCCAGGTCGCACAGCCGCTCGAGCCGCTCCAGCGCGCCCAGGCGCTCGGGCTCCGGCGCGGGCTCGGGTACCTGCTCTGCGACCTCCGGTACAACCGCTAGCTTCACGAGGCTTCCATGCAGATGACCGCGTTGTGTCCGCCAAAGCCGAACGAGTTCGAGATCCCGATGCGCCGGTCGGAGTCGTCCTCGGGCAGGGAACCGGAGGCGCCGTTTGCCACCGCCGGCCCCGAAGCCGATCCGACGGCGGCCAGCTCCCGGTCGCCCGCCCGGGTGGTCATCGGCTTGGCCTTGCCCGGCACGTAGTCGAGGTCCATGCCCTCTTCGGCCTCCTCCCAGCCAATCGTCGGCGGTGCCACCCCGGCCCGCAGCGCGAGCAGCATCGCGACCGCCTCGACGGCTCCCGCGGCTCCGAGCAGATGCCCGATCGCCGACTTGGTGGAGGACACCGGCACGTTCGCCGCGTGCTCGCCGAGGGCGGCCTTGATCGCCTCGGTCTCGGCGCGGTCGTTCATCGGCGTCGAGGTGCCGTGCGCGTTCACGTAGGCGAGGTCCTCCGGCTCGATGCCGGCGTCCTGGAGCGCCGCTCGGATCGCCCGGGCCGCCCCCTCGCCGGAGGGCTCGGGCGCGGTGAGGTGGTGGGCGTCGGCGGTGGCGCCGTACCCCGTGAGTACCGCGAGCGGCACGGCGCCGCGCGCCAGCGCAAGCTCCTCGGCCTCGAGCACGAGTACCGCGGCACCCTCGCCCATCACGAATCCGTCGCGGCGGGCGTCAAACGGACGCGATATCCCGGTGGGGGACAGGGCGGCCATCACCGCGAACGCCGCCTTGGTGAGCGGCGTGAGCGCGGACTCCGAGCCGCCGACCACGCATGCGTCGGCGTCGCCGTACTGCACCATGCGCAGCCCGGCGCCGATCGCGTGCGCACCCGCGGCGCAGGCCGACACCGTGCCATAGCACTGGCCCTTCAGGTTGTTGCGCATCGCCACGGATCCGCTGGCGGCGTTGGCCATCAGCATCGGTATCGCCAGCGCCGAGATCTTCTTGGCGCCCTCGTCGCGCAGCACATCGTGCTGGGACTCGATCGTGCCGATGCCGCCTATTCCTGTGCCGATGATGCAGCCGGTGCGCTCGGGCTCGATCCCTGCCTCCTCCCACTCGGCCTGCTCCAGCGCCTCGATCGCGGCTACCTGCGCGAGTTGTGTGAAGCGGTCGGCCCGCTTGGTCTCCTTGCGCGTGAGGTGCTCCGTCGGGTCGAAAGCGTCGCAGCGCCCCAGGCCGTCCTCGATCCCGCACTCACCGGCGGTCCAGCGATCGATGAGGGCGGGCGCTCCCACGCCCAACGGGGTCACTGCCCCGACTCCGGTGACTACGACGCGCCGGCTCATGACGCCCGCTGCTCGATCAGGTCAAGCGCCTGGCCGACGGTCTTCATGTTCTCCATGTCCTTCGCGGTGATCTCGACGCTCCACTCCTCCTCGACGATCTGCGCGAGCTCGACGAGATCGAGCGAATCGAGGTCGAGGGCCTCGAACTCGGCGTCGGGCTTGATCTGGTCCTTCTCGGCGCCGAGCTCGACGAGAGCCTCCGTCACGCGCTCCTGGATCTGTTCCCTGGTCACTGTTGCGTCAGCCATATGTCTCTTCCTCCTTGGTGGTGGTCCATCAGGCGGTCATGCCGCCGTCTACGGTCAAGATCGTTCCGGTCACATACGCGGCCTCCTCAGAGGCGAGGAAGCGCACGCAGGCGGCCACCTCCTCGGGCGTTCCGGCGCGCCGAAGGGGCACAGCCTCCAGTACGTCGTCGCTCAGATCGGCGGTCAGGTCGGTGCTCACGAAGCCCGGGGCCACCGCGTTCACGGTGACCTTCCGGCGCGCCACCTCGGCGGCCACGGTCCGGGTCACGGCGATCAGCCCCGCCTTGGACGCCGCGTAGTTGGCCTGGCCGGCGTTGCCCCGCAGCCCGACCACCGAGGCGATGTTGATCACGCGGCCAAAGCGGGCGCGCATCATCGGGCTGATCGCGCGGCGGATGAGCCGGAAGGCACCGGAGAGATTTGTGTCGATGACCTTGCCCCATGCCTCGTCGTCGATCTGGGGAGTGAGCGCGTCGGCGCTCACCCCGGCGTTGTTCACGAGCACGAGCACGGGGCCAAAGTGCTCCTTGAGGGCGGAGAGGAGCGCGTCGGGGGCGTCCGGATCGGCAACGTCGCCCTGGAGCGCCACCGCCTTGCCGCCGGCGGCCTCGATCTCCTCGACCACCTTGGCGGCGGCGTCCTCACCGCTGCGGTAGTTCACGCCCACGGGCCAGCCTTCGCCGGCCAACGCGCGGGCGGTGGCCGCGCCGATGCCCCTGGAGCCGCCGGTCACCAGCGCGCGGCCCTCACGCATCGGGGGTCTGCCACTCGATCGTCATCGCGCCCCACGTGAAGCCGGCGCCGAAGGCGGAGATGAGCACGCGGGCGCCGGGCACGAGCATCCCGGCCCGTTCGGCCTCCACGAGGCCAATCGGGACCGTGGCCGCGGAGGTGTTGGCGTAGTTGGCGATGCAGTCGATCACGCGCTCGGAGGGCAGGCCGAGCTGTTCGCCGACCGCGCTCAGGATGCGCCCGTTGGCCTGGTGGTAGACGAACACGTCGACCTCATCGAGCGCCCAGCCGGCCGCCTCGACGGCCTGCTCGGTCGACTCGCTCAGCCGCCGCACCGCGTGCTTGAAGGTGTCCTGCCCGGCCATGTTGATGAGCCGGGCCTCGTTGGTCGCGTAGATCATCTCGGGCCCGTCGACGCCGTCGGATCCCTGCACGGCCGGCCCGAGGCGCGCGGGTCCGCCGGCGGTGACCACGGCGGCGCCCGCTCCGTCGCCGAAGAGGCCGGCCGTGGGTCGATCGTCGGGATCGATGAGGCGGCTCATGATCTCTGCGCCAACCACGAGCACGCGCTCGGCGCGACCCGATTCGACCTGAGCGGCGGCGAGCTCGAGCGCCGAGACGAAGCCCGTGCAGGCCGCTCCGATATCGATCGCGCCGACGTGTCCCGCCCCCAGCTCGGCAACCACGAGCGGCGCGGTGTTGGGCAGCAGCTTGTCCTGGCTCGTCGTGGCCACCAGCACGAGGTCGAGTGAGTCCGCCTCGACCTCCGCCTTCTCGAGCGCCTCTCTGGCCGCCTCCGCCGCCAGGGCGGCGAGCGTGGCATCCGGCGCCGCATGGCGGCGCTCGTGGATGCCCGTGCGGCTCTCGATCCACCCGTCGTCGACGCCCAGCCTGCGGGCGATCGGCTCGTTGGCCACGACCTTCGGAGGAACGGCCATGCCAAGGCCGGCGATGCCGGCCGTGCGCAGGCGCGGCGAAGCGCCGTTGGAGGACAGTAGCGCGTCCGCGCCGGGTTGTTCGCCGGGATTCATGCTTCCAGTCTCCTCCCCGC
>JBPCJI010000106.1:0-10261 GCA_051005475.1 Thermoleophilaceae bacterium | reverse complement strand
GAGCGGGAGGCCGGGGACTTCCTGCTCGATCTGTGGCGCCGGGGTCAGGGCGCCGACGGTGGGGAGGGCATCCTGGAGGCCGTCGGCGGCTCCGAGCTTGACTTTCGGGTGCTGCGCGACGATCTGGGCGTGCGGGCCTAACCCTCGAGCTTCTCCGCGATCGCCTTCAGCACCGTCTTGCGGTTGGCGTTGCGGCGCTCGTAGTCGCGCACCTTGCGCAACTCGGCCGGAGTCAGGTCGCTCAGGCGGCCCTGCACCTGAGCAGCGGTGAGGTCGTCGTAGCCGGTGATCGGGAAGCTCGGGCCGATGCCCCCGGCGCGCCGGGCCCTGTCGACCTTGGCGAGCACCGGGTCAGCCTGCTTGGCCGCCTCATTGCGCGCCCGTGCGGTTGCGTCCTCCACCTGCTTACGGGCGCGGCGGGCGGCATCCGAGCCTCGCTTGCGCGCACTCCCGGCGCGGCCTTCGAGCTCATCCCGGCCGCGGGCCAGGAGCCCCTCGAGGTCACCGAGCACGTCGTTTGTCTGCTTGCGCCCCCGCTCGAGCAGGCCGCCGACCAGCTCCTGAGCGTCGTCGGCGGTCACCCTCCCGCGCCTGACCGCGTCTCCGACTGCCTCCTCTATCCGCTCACGCGTGAGCATCACCAGCTCGAGCGGATCGATCAGCCGCGCGCTGAGCGCCTCCCGCAGCTCGGCCACCGTCTTTGCAGAGATGTCTTCCGGGGCCTTCGCAGCCGCCGGTGCCGGGCGGGACTGCTTGCGCGCGCGGGAGGTGCCGCCCTTTGCCTGGGAGGTGCCACCCTTTGCCTGGGAGGCGCCGCCCTTTGCCTGGGAGGCGCGACCGCGCCGTGCCGGGCTCTTGGCGGCGCCGGCGCTCGACGCCGGGGATCTCGGGGGGGTCTTGGGCTTCTTGGCGCGGCCTTGAGACGCTGCCCCGCCGCCCTTTTTCTGGCTGCTTCGACGTGGTTGTGGCATGTGTGGCTCCCTCCTCGAGGTGCTTGAGCTCCTGAGGGACTATCGCACGCCGAAGGACGCCGTGACAGGCGCGTGATCGGAGAGGCGCACTGCAAGCCCGGCCGGACCGTCCACCTCGCGGGCCTCGGGGACGAGGGACACAGGTGCAGCGAGGACTTCCAGACCGCGCACCAGCAGATGGTCGATCGACTGCGGCGAGGTGGCCTGCGTCAGGCCGTGGCGGTCGCGGAGACCATCGAACACGCCTGGCTCGCGTGCGGGGCGGAGGTTGAGGTCCCCCCCGAAGAGCAGCGGATCCCCTCCGGCAAAGCGCGCGGCCAGGGCCGCCGCGCGCATGGCCTCTGCGGGGCCGCGGCCCGTAGAGGGAACCGACAGGTGCATGTTCGCCACCGCGAGACGGCTCCCCCGGGCGGTCTGCACCCGCGCAAGCAGCAGGCGCCGTCGCTCGGGCCACAGGGCAAGCGTCACGCGCTCCACCGCGACGATCCGGGCCGGATGACGCACCAGCACGATGTTCGACCCCCCCTCGCCGGAGCCGATCAGATCCGGGTTCCACTCCGCAAGGGCGCTGCGCGCGGGGGAAAGCAGGTTCCGCGAGGTCAGCGCGCTCACCCCGCCTGCTCCACAGCGACGGCCCAGCGGGCCGAGCCAGCGCGGGGGTGCCTCTTGGAGCAGCGCCACCTGCCAGTCCCATCCGGCCAGCAGCCGGGTGAACTCCTCGAGCAGCGGGGCGTTCACCTGCGCGTGGGTGTTCCCCAGCTCGGTGCGCCGAAGAAGCCTCGATCTCCAGGTGGAGAGCGACCGCTCGGGCGGATGGTCACGCCCGTGGAAGAGGTTCCAGGTGAGCGCCCTGACTACGATCGCCGAGTGACTCGCCATTTCCTGACCGGAGAAGAGCTTACGAGCGCGGAGCTGGGCTCGCTGCTCGACCGTGCGCTCGAGCTGAAGTCCAACCGCTCAGCCTCGCGCGCACTCGCCGGCCGCAGCGTCGCCCTCGTGTTCGAGCGACCGTCCACCCGCACACGCGTGTCGTTCGAGGTGGGCGTGCACGAGCTCGGGGGCCATCCCGTCGTGCTGCGCGGTGACGAGCTTCAGCTCTCCCGCGGCGAATCCCCTCGTGACACCGCGCTGGTGCTCTCGCGCTTCGTCGCCGGCATGGCGATCCGCACGGGCCCCCACGAGGTGGTGGAGGAGCTTGCCGAGCACGCGTCGGTGCCGGTCATCAACATGCTCACGCGCGAGCACCACCCGTGCCAGGTCCTCGCCGACCTGCTCACCCTGCGAGAGCGCTTCGGGCGCCTCGAGGGACTCAAGCTTGCCTATGTCGGGGACGGCAACAACGTGACCCGCTCGCTGATGGTGCTGGGCGCGAAGGCGGGTCTGGAGGTGGCCGTGGCCACTCCCGCCGAGCTGGCCGTGACCGATGGGTCCACCGCCGCGCTCACCACCGAGGATCCCGCCGCGGCCGCCGAGGGCGCGCACGCCCTATACACCGACGTGTGGCTGAGCATGGACGACGACGCGGCCGCCGCCGGCGCCCGGCGCGAGCTGCTCGAGCCCTACCGGCTCGACTCGGACCTGCTCGAGCACGCCCGGGAGGACGCCGTGGCTCTGCACTGCCTACCCGCCCATCCGGGGGACGAGATCGCCGCCGAAGTGCTCTACGGTCCTCGCTCCGCGGTGTGGGACCAGGCCGAGAACAGGCTGCATGCCCAGAAGGCGCTGCTGGAGTTTCTGATCGGAAGCTGATGCCCGCCGCGAACACACCCCCGACGATGCAAATCAATCCAGGAGGCCCCGATGAACAGATGGCCCGCGCTCCTCATCTCCTGCCTTGTCCTCGGGCTCGTCGCAGGGTGCGGTGGTGATGACGAGGACGATGGCAAGGCCGACGGCGGAAGCGTTCCGACCGCGGAGCAGCCCGCCGAGACCGATGCCACCACAGGCGGCGGTGCGGCGGTCAGCATGAAGGACATCAAGTTCATCCCGATGGACGTGACGGTGAAGGTGGGCGCCACGATCAAGTGGACAAACGACGACTCGATCATCCACACCGTGACCAAGACGAGCGGCCCCGGCGGCGAATTCGACTCCGGCAACGTCGCGGGCGGCGACACCTTCGAGCAGAAGTTCGAGAAGCCGGGAAAGGTCGACTACGTCTGCAAAATCCACCCCCAGCAGACGGGGACGATTACTGTTGAATAAGCGTCGGTCGGGTTCGGGTGGCCCCCTGCTCGGACCCGGCCGGCCCGCTAACCGGTCTGGCGACGCAGGCCGAATCCCCGCAGCATCAGCAGCGCCGCCTCGCCAAAGCCGCCTCGCGCGGGCAGCAGACCGAGCTGCACCGAGCCGTCATACAGGTCGAAGAACCCCCGCGCGCGGCTGATCCGGCCGTGGCTCAGCTCCACGTAGTGGAGACCGTGCAGCATCAGGCGCCTATCGGTTGCGGGCAGGGTGGCGAGCTCGCCGCGGTGGGTTCCGAGCAACCGCCAGGGGATGCACGCGTGCCCGCCGCGCCTGAGTGCAGGCGCGGTGCGCTCCACCCGTGCGTCCGGGAGGGCGGTCCGCAGGGAGGCGGCGTGCCGCTCGAGCGCATCCAGCCCCGACAGAGGCCGCGAGGCAAGCGGGTCCTCGTAACTCACGGCCGCGGTACAGCAATCGGCGAAGCCGGCGCCGTCGGTCCACGCGGCGCTCCAGCGCTCGGCGAGCTCGTCCACCGCGGCTGAGTGGAGATCGTCGCTGCCGAGCTCGAGATCGGTCTCGCCCGCGCCGTCGGGCTCGCCCGTCACGTGAGCTCCGCCATGCCCTCGATCGGGCTCGAGGCCTCGCCGTACCGGCGCCGCGGAATCCGGCCCGCCGCGCGGCCCAACCGCCCGGCATCCACGGCCAGGCGCATGGCGCTCGCCATCGCCGGCGGATCCTCCGCGCGCGAGATCGCGCTCGCCAGCAACACCCCGTCGCAGCCGGCCTCCATCGCAAGCGTGGCATCGGAGGCGGTGCCGATCCCTGCGTCCAGGATGACCGGCACCCGCGCCGCCTCCACGATCAGGCGCAGGTTGTAGGGGTTGAGGATGCCCATGCCGCTGCCGATCGGAGAGCCGAGCGGCATCACCGCCGCACACCCGGCCTCCTCGAGCCGGCGCGCCAGCACGGGGTCGTCGTTCGTGTAGGGCAGAACGGTGAAGCCGTCCGCCACGAGCGTCTGCGCGGCGTCGAGTAGCTCGGCGGCGTCGGGCAGCAGCGTCCTGTCGTCGCCGATCACCTCCAGCTTCACCCAGTCGGTCTCGAGCGCCTCCCGCGCAAGCCGCGCCGTCCTCACCGCGTCACGCGCAGTGAAACAGTTCGCGGTGTTGGGCAGGATGGAGCAGCCGCAGCCCTCGAGCACCTCGACGAGCGAGCCGGGCGCGGTTGGATCCACCCTTCGCATCGCCACGGTGGCCATCTCCGCACCGGAGGCCTCGACGGCCCGCGCCATCAGCTCGAGGTTGCGAAAGCCACCGGTGCCGATGATCAGGCGGGAGTGAAACACGCGGCCGGCGATCGTCAGGGCAGCCACCCGGCCTATCCTCCCTGAACCGCGCGGAGCACCTCGACCTGGCCGTCCTCGGTGAGCGCAGTGGCCTGCCACTCGCCGCGCGGGAGGACCTCGCCGTCGACCGCCACCGCCACGCCGCGGGACTCGCTCGGCGCGCCGGCGGCGCGCACGGCGTCAGCGGCGGTGGCGCCGTCGGGCAGCGTGATCCTCTCACCGTTGAGCAGCACGGTGGGCACCGGTCAGGCCACCTGGGAGGACCCGGAGCGGGCTGGATCGAATGCGCGCATCTCCTCGGGCGCGGCGCCTCCGCGCAGGAGGTCCACGATCACGCGGGCGGTGAGCGGTGCCAGCAGCACGCCGTTGCGATGGTGTCCGGTGGCCCAGAGAAGGCCGTCCGGCTCGCCCCGGCCGATCGCCGGGGCGTTGTCCGGCGTGCCCGGGCGCAGGCCGGCGCGGGCGGAGATCAGCTCGAGCTCGCCCACCTCGGGCAGCACCTCCCAGGCGGCCTCCAGGAGACGGAAGACCCCCTCCGCGGTCACGGCGGTGTCGAATCCCTGCTCCTCCACCGTCGCGCCGATCACGACCCGGTCCCCGGCGTGGTCCTCCCCACGCCGGCGGGTCACGATGTAGCAGCGCGGGGTGCGGATCAGCCGCTGCGCGGGCGCCAGGTGTCCGCGGCGCACGCGCAGCTCCAGCAGCTGGCCCTTCACCGGACGCACGTCGGGGGCTCCGCACTCCGAGGCCAACCCGCCCTGACTGCTCCAGGCACCGGCCGCCACGAGCACCGCGCCTGCGGCGGCGCTCATGCCACCGTCGGCGCGCACGCCGGTCACGCGTCCCCCCTCCGTCTCGAGCGAGGTCACCTCGGCGCCGGTGATCAGCTCCCCTCCGGCCCTTTCCAAGCCGGCGACGAGCGCGCGCACCACCGCGCGCGGGTCCACGTGACCGTCCTGCGGGGCGAGGATGGCCCCGCCCACCCGAGGGGCCAGCCCCGGCTCGAGGGCCCGGCACTCGCGCGGACTGAGCCAGGAGGCGTCGAGGCCAAGCCGCCGCTGGAAGTCGTGCAGCCGACGCAGCTCCCCGGCATCGTCACGGTCGGCGGCCACCACGAGGGCGCCGCAGTCGGCGTAGCCGCTCGGCATCCCCGTGAGCTCCTCCAGCTCGGCCGCAAAGCCACTCCACAGCTCGCGTCCGCGCAGGTTCAGCTCGAGCAGGGCCTCCTCGCCGAACTCCGCTTCGGTCACGGGCGCGAGCATGCCGGCCGCCACTCCGGTGGCGCCGGCGCCGGGCTCGTCGCGCTCGAGCACGAGCACGGAGAGCCCCGCCTGTGCCGCTCTCCACGCACAGGACAGGCCGATGACGCCCGCGCCGATCACGAGCAGGTCGTAGGCGCTGCGGCTCGGCGCGTGTTGGTGGATGTGCTGTGCCTCCGCCGGCATTACCCGGATCAGGTTCCACGGTCGGCGGCCGGGTAAGCCGCCCTCTCAGCCGGGTGTGACCGGCTCCCGTCGGTGCAGCACCAAATCGTACTCCCGCGTCGTAATCGGCCACGCAGCCCCGGTTGCACGTGCGACGATGGAGGGTGTGAGCAATCCCGCGCAACGCAGCACCCGGCTTGCCCGGGCGCACCTCTACTTCGTGACGGACTCGTCCACCCCGCGCTCCGTGTTGCGGGGTGCGCTCGAGGGCGGCGCGGACATGCTCCAGCTGCGCGACCCGGTGGTAGGTGACGACGAGCTCCTGGCCGCGGCGGCGGTCTTCCGCGCAGTCTGCGACGAGCACGGGGCGCTCCTGTGGCTGAACGACCGTCCCGACCTGGCACTCCGCGCGGGTGCCGACGGGGTGCACCTGGGACAGGACGACCTGGCTGTGGCCACGGCGCGCGAGGCGGTCGGCGAGGAGCTCCTGATTGGGCTCTCCACCCACTCGCCCGAACAGCTCGAGGCCGGGATCGCCGCCGGCGCCGACCAGCTCAGCGTGGGGCCTGTCTGGGAGACCCCCACGAAGCCCGGCCGCCCCGCCGCCGGACTGGGCTACGTGCGCCACGCGGCATCGCGGCGCCCGCCCGTGCCGTGGTTTGCGATCGGTGGCATCGACTCTCATAATCTCGCTGAGGTGGTGCGAGCGGGTGCCGAGCGGGTCGTGGTCGTGCGCGCGATCCGCGATGCGGAGGACCCGCGGTCCGCTGCCGCCGAGCTGCGCGGCCTGCTACCCGGAAGGAGCACCGTTGGCGCAGCGCAGTAGCCGCAAACGCCGCAAGCAACGGCGGCGAACCGCGGGAGAGCTTCGCGCAGACGCGCGGGGGGAGGCCCCACCGACAGGGACCTCGCCGGCAGGCACCTCGCCGGCAGGCACCTCGCCGGCAGGCACCTCGCCGGCAGGCACCTCGCCGGCAGGCACGTCGCCGGCAGGCACTGACAGCGTCGCGCGCGGTTACGCGCGCGGACGCGCAAGGGACGAGGCCGCGCGCGCCGCGCTCGAGCCCCTCGCCGAGGGGGAGCGCCCCAGGGCCGTCACCGCCGGGGCACTCGTGGCCGCCGCGCTCGCGCTGGCGGAGGTCGTCTCCTTCGGATTCGGGTACTCGCCGGGCGGGGAGGGGAGGATCGTCCGCAGCGTGGTGGCGGTCGGGCTGCTCGGCACGATGGCCGGGGGGAGGTGGCGCACCCGCTACTGGGCAGTGCTCGGGATGCAGACGCTGCTGGGCATCACGATCGTCGGAGCGTCGGCCGCCGCGATGTTCGCCGCCAATCTGCAGGCCGTCGTCCTGGTGCTGGCGATCGTGCTTCCCGCCGGAACGCTGTTCTGGTTCCTCGTGAAGTCGATGGCGCGGATCCAGATGCCGGAGCGCCCGGGCGCCCGGTAGGCTCAAAACACCCATGCCCGAGAGCAAGTACGACTGCATCGTGATCGGCTCCGGGCCCGGGGGCTACGTGGCCGCCATCCGCGCCGCCCAGCTCGGGATGAAGACCGCGGTGGTCGAGAAGGGCGACGTGGGCGGGCGCTGCCTGAACGAGGCGTGCATCCCGGCGAAGGCGGTCCTGCGGGTCGCCGAGGTGTACACGGAGGTCACCGAGGCGGGGAGCTTCGGGATCACCGCCTCCGGGATCGAGTTCGACTTCGCCGGGGCGGTCAAGCACCGCGACAAGGTGATCAAGACGTTGACCGGCGGGGTCGCGATGCTGTTCGAGAAGAACGGGATCGACCTGATCGACGGCTTCGGATCGGTGACCGATGACGCCAACGTGAAGGTGGGCGGCTCCTTCGACGGCTCGGAGATCGAGGCCGGCACCGTGGTGCTCGCGTGCGGCTCGGTGCCACGTCCGGTGGCGGGCCTGCAGTTCGGCGGGCGGATCCTGGACACCTCCGCCACCTGGCTGAGCCAGGAGCAGCCCAGGCGGCTCGCCGTGATCGGTGCGGGGGCATCGGGCACGGAGGTGGCATCGGCCTTCGGGCGGCTCGGCACCGAGGTGCTGCTGCTCGAGGCGCTCGACCAGATCCTCCCGCTCGAGGACGTCGAGATCGCCCGCGCCTGCGCCCGCGAGATCGCAAAGCAGAACGTCAAGGTCGTGACGGGCGCGAACGTCGAGACGGTGGAGGACACGGGCGAGTCGGTGAAGATCACCGTGGGCGGCGAGGACCACGAGGTTGACTTCGTCTGCATCGCCGCCGGGCGCGGTGCCGACGTGGAGGGGCTCGGGCTCGAGGAGGCCGGCGTGAAGGTGGGCGAGCGCGGCCTGATCGAGGTGGACGGCGCGATGCGCACCTCCCTCAAGGGCGTCTATGCGATCGGGGACATCGTTCCGGGTCCGGCGCTCGCGCACAAGGCCTCCGACGAAGGCGTGATCGCCGTCGAGGACGCCGCGGGGATCGATACCCACCCGATCGACTACCCGTTCGTCCCGCGCGTGACCTTCTGCATGCCGCAGGTCGCCTCCTTCGGCCTGACGGAGGCACAGGCGCGCGAGGCGGGCCACGACGTGGTGGTGGGCAAGGTGCCGATGGGCGCCGTGGGCGCGCCCACCGTCTACGGCGATCGAGGCGGCATGGTCAAGCTCATCGGTGACAGCCGCTACGGCGAGCTGCTCGGCGGCCACATCGTCTCCGTCAAGGCCGCGGACCTGATCCAGGAGCTGGTGGTGGCGCGTGACCTCGAGGGCGGCTACGCCGAGCTGGCCCGCTCGATCCACCCGCATCCCGCGTTTGCGGAGGCCGTGCTCGAGGCCGCGCGTGCCACCGACGGCTGGCTGATCCACGGCTGAGCCTGCCCTGTGGCCGGGCCGAACGTCTTTGACCCTTCGTTCGAGCCGGACGAGGGAGAGCACGGATTCGTCCGGCGTCGCTCGTTCGTAGGACGCGACGCGGGCGCCCAGCGGCTCGGCGCGACCCTGATGGAGCTGCCGCCGGGCGCGACGGCCTCGCCCTACCACTGGCACCACGCCAACGAGGAGATGATGATCGTGCTGAGCGGGCGGCCCTCGCTGCGCACGCCTGACGGCCGGCGCGAGCTGGCCGAGGGAGAGGTGGTTACATTTCCGCTCGGTGAGGCCGGGGCACACCAGGTGTCGAACTTCACCGACGACCCCGTGCGCTACCTGTTCCTCAGCGAGATGATCGGGCCGGAGCTCGTGGTCTACCCCGACTCGGACAAGATCGGCGTGCGCGAGCAGGCGCCCGGCCCGGGGGCCGCGGGGCGGTGGGAGCTGCACCGATCGGGGGACGCCGTCGACTACTGGGACGGGGAGTTTCCGCCGTCCCGAGAGGGGTGAGCCCGTGGAGGAGGCCGCCGATCGCCCGGTCTTCTACTACGACATCGGCTCTCCCTACGCCTACCTCGCCGCCGAGCGAGTGAACCGCGTGCTCCCGGTCGTCCCGGTCTGGCAGCCGATCCTCCTCGGCGGGATCTGGAAGAGCACGGGCGGCGAATCGTGGGCACTGACCGACGCACGGGCGTCCGAAATGGCGCAGATCGAGGATCGCGCCGAGCGCTACGGGCTGCAGCCGATCCGCTGGCCGCGGGGCTGGCCCGGCAGCTCACTCACCGCGATGCGCGCGGCGATCTTCGCCCAGAAGGCGGGTCGGGTGGTGGCCTTCTCGCTCGCCGCTTTCCGGCAGGCCTTCGCGGGGGGCAGGGACCTCTCGGACACCGACAACGTCCTGATCGCGGCGGCGGCGTGCGAGCTGCACCCGAACGCCGTGCTCAAGGGGATCGAGAGCAGGTCGGTCAAAGAGGGGCTCCGTGAGGCCACGGAGCGGGCCGTCGAGCGCGGCGTGAGGGGCGTGCCGACCGTGGCGGTGGGCGATCTGCTGTTCTGGGGCGATGACAGGCTGGAGGAGGCGGCCGCCGCCATGTAGGGGGATGGGATCGGTGTGGTGCTCGCCCGATCAACGATCGGACTGCGCTCCTCCCGCGGGGATCGGTGCGGGGAGCGGTGCGCGCGCCTCACCGACACGTTCCCTAGCATCCGCGCCCATGCGAGTCCGCCGACTCATCGCCTGCGGCCTGGCCGCGCTCTCCCTGGCCGCCGCCGGCTGCAGCGAGGAGGAGACCGACAAGGGCTCCGAGGAGCCCGCCGCCGATCAGCAGCCGGCCGCGCCCACCGCGCCGCCCGAGACCTCCGGCGCGCTGAAGAGCAAGCCCAAGGTCGTAAAGCCCACGGGGCCACCGCCGAAGAAACTGGTGATCAAGGACCTCATCGTCGGCAAGGGCGGGGTCGCCGCAGCGTGCGACCAGCTCAGGGTGAACTACGTGGGCGTG
>JBPCJI010000105.1:0-3262 GCA_051005475.1 Thermoleophilaceae bacterium | reverse complement strand
GCGCGGAGCCTTTCGCCCGCGCTTCCCGCGTGCAGGCCGCCACATGGAGTTCGAATGGTCGCGCCAACTGCTCGCATTGATCGACGGTGGCCGCGCGCGGCGGGTCTACCACGCCTCCTCCGGCAAGGCCTCGACGCCCACCGTCTTCGGCACCTTCAGCTTCTACCGCAAGCAGCCGGGCACCAACTCACTCGGCATGGTCCAGTCCAACTACTTCATCGGCGGCTATGCCATCCACGGCTACGCATCCGTGCCGACCTACCCGGCCAGCCACGGCTGCATCCGGGTGCCGATCCCCAACGCCCGCGAAATCGACCGCCAGATCTCACTGGGCCAGAAGATCTTCGTCTACCGCTGACGCCCCCGCGGGCGTGTCAGCTCAGCCCGTGGCCTCGCGCCAGTCGGTGTTCCGGCGAGCCCGCTTCGGGATGAAGTTGGCCAGCATCATGCCGCCGAGCCCGTAGAGCAGCAGGGCAAGGGCCCCCGGCACGATCCGCTCCACCCACACGTTGCTCGACGCGATGACGCCGGTGAAGGGGGCCAGTAGGAAGTCGTTCACGTCATCGATCATCTCGCGGGCGCCGCTGTGGCGGTCCTCGCGTTGGTTCTCGATCTCGCGGGCGGGCGCCGGGCGATCGATGGCCGCCTCTGAGGCTGCGCGCCCAGCGGCGCCGTCGACTGCACGTACCTGGTTGTTCGAGCCCTCCTCGGACTGATCCACGGCAAACAGCAGAAAGCCGAGCGCCACGAATGCCGCCGCTGTCACCGCCGCAAGTCTCAGTAGCGATCCCATCGCTTCTCTACCATCGGCGGCCGCCATGCGATCCGTGAGCCCTTTCACCCGCCTTTCGACGAACGGCGACGCGCCATGAGCGCTCGCGAGCAGCTTCTGGACGAGCTGCGCGAGCATGCGCTGGTCGTCGGGCAGGTTACGCTCTCGAGCGGGCTGCAGGCTGGCTACTACGTGGATGCCAAGCGCGCGATCCTGCGACCGAAGGGCTTTGCCGCAGTCGCGGAGCTCGTGGGCGCGGAGGCCGCGCGCGTGGGCGCGACGGCCGTCGGAGGGCTCACGATGGGCGCCGATCCCGTGGCGTGCGCAGCGCTGGCGGCGGGGGCGGACGTCAAGGCATTTTTCGTACGAAAGGAGCGCAAGGCGCATGGATTGCAGCGCTGGGTCGAGGGCCCGCTGCTCCAACCGGGCGAGCGCTGCCTGATCGTGGAAGACGTCGTGACCACCGGTGACTCGACGGTGGCCGCGATCGAGCGGGTGCGCGAGGAGGGGCTCATGGTCGCCGGCGTCCTGTGTGTGCTCGACCGTCTCGCCGGCGGCCGGGAGACGATCGAGGCGGCGGCCGGGGCGCCTTGTCTGGCGCTCACCACGATCGACGATATCTACCCCGACCGCCCGGATCGCTAGACCTCAGCGGGCGCGCGGTGGCTGTGCGCGGAAGCTGCGCAGCATCCGGTTGAGCGTGCGCTGGTTGAAGCGCGGCTTCACGCCGGCGTTTCGGAAGACGAGCGCGCCGTAGGTGACCCGCCCCGCGCGCTGGAAGACGGCCACCGATATCTGCTGAGACAGGCTGCTCGGGCTCACGGTGCCGATCGCGTCGATGACGGCGCTGTCGTAGGGCGAGCCCTTCACGCGAGATATTCGCCCGTCCACCCTGCCGGCGAAGCTGGGCAGGGTGCGGACCGTCCTACGCGCGTACCGCGCCGGGGTGAGCTCGCGACCCGGTGCAGTGCGATCGGCTGAGAACGAGACGGCCACGAGCCGATCGTCTGACCGGATGATGGTCCGGCTGCGCTTCGTCGCGGCGGTCCAGGTCCTGGGTGCCGCCACCGTGAAGCCGGCCGCGGAGTTCCTGACGGTGCGCCAGCCGGGCGGGGGTTTCGCCGGACGATCGGCCCGCTCGGGCTCTGGCTCGGGGGCGGCCTTCTTCTCGGTGCTCTCATCGCCGCAACCCGCCGGGAGCAGGGCGAGCACTGCCAGCGTGGTGGCGATTCTCGAGGGTGCGCTCATCGTGTGCGATCAATCCTGGCGCACCAGGCGGGTGGAGGCGAGATCAGCGGTGAGAAGCCTTTCAGTCCCGGGGCACAGGCAGCGCCTGGTCGTCGGGCAGCGCCTGGTCGTCGGGCAGCGCCTCGTCCTGCGGCCTCCTGACCTGCTTCATGATCCGCTCGTCGTCGAGTGACCAGAGCCGCGTCCTCGCCTGCCTCCCGCGCACGTCGAACTCCCCGAGGTCGGTGAGACCGGCCGGGTCCTCACTGAGCAGGGATTTCGTCGAGTCCGAGATCACGAGCTGCTGGGGTGTCTCCTTGCTCAGGCCCTCGATGCGCGATGCCGTGTTCACGGTGTCGCCGATCACCGTGTACTCGAGCCGGCGCTCTGAGCCCACGTTCCCGGCCAGCACCTCACCGCTGTGAAGTCCGACGCCGATGTGGAAGCCGTCCCCGAGCCCCTCCGACCTCATCCAGGCGTTGAAGGCCGGCAGCCGCTCACAAATCATCTCGCGGGCGGCCGCAAGCGCCCTGTCGGCATGGTCATCCTGCCGGACCGGCGCCCCGAAAACCGCCAGGATCCCGTCCCCCAGATACGCGCAGAGCGTCCCACCGTGGTCGAGGATCGTGTCGCTCATCCCGCGCAGGTACTGGTTCAGGACCTCGATCACCTGGCTCGGCGGGATCGACTCCGAAAAGCTCGTGAACCCGCGCAGGTCGGTGAACATCACCGTGACCGTGCGCTCTTCGCCACCTAGACGCAGCCCGTCGGCGCGTCCGATCACCTCATCGACGACGTTCTCGGGCACGAAGCGCGCGAACAGGTCCCGCGTGCGTTCGCGCTCGAAGGCTGTTGTCACGTAATGGAACAGCAGCGACCCGAAGGAGGCCAGGAGAAGAGCGAAGACGGGGTAGATCAGCGACATCACCCAGCCGCTGTTGAAGGCGAGCAGCGCCGCGGCCACATACACAACTCCGAGGGCCAGGGCGAGAGCTGTGGTCCGCACGGCGGAAAGGCGAATGCTCGCCAGCGGGGCGGCCATGCCGAGCAGCACGATCATCGCCACGTCGAGTGCGCCGGGAACGGACCTGAGCGGGAACCCGCGCCGAACCGTGTCCACGGCGTTTGCCTGTATCTCCGGGCCGGGCATCAGCTCGTCCCGGGTGGTGGAGGTGGCGTGCACATCCTGCAGCGAGGGGGCGGAGGCCCCGATCACCACGACCTTGTCGCGGAAGAGTCCCGGCGGGGTCTCGCCCTTCACGA
>JBPCJI010000104.1:0-10802 GCA_051005475.1 Thermoleophilaceae bacterium | reverse complement strand
AGTCGCCCTACTGTCCAGGCATGAGGCACTTGGTGCTCGCCATGATCGTCACCGCAACCTTTGCCGGCTGCGGCGGCTCGGGTTCCGAAGACGGCGCCCCGCGTCCACAGGAACCAACCCCGGCCGGGCCTCGAGCCACAGGCGAGGAGTTCGCGCGACGGGTCGATGCGTTGTGCAAGGACACGCAGCCGGAACTCGCCGAGATCAGGGCCGCCCTCACGGCCACCCGGGATGCCGGGCGCTCCGGTCGGGTCAGTCTGCCGAAGACGTTCGAGGCCTTCACGATGCTCCTGCGAAGGGCGGGTACCGTCACGGACCGGTTCGAGGCTCGACTGCGATCGATCACGGCGCCGAGCGGCGAGAGAGGCTTCCGCGAAGCCCTCGTCCGCTCGCTTGAGCAGGGCTCCTCGAATCTCCGGGCGCAGGTGAGCGCCGCCAAGAGGCAGGACGCGGTCGGGCTACGCGAACTCTCCCTCAAGGGCAGCCTAATCAACGCCGAGCAGAAGGGGCTGATCGCTGGGCGGGGAGGGTTCAAGTTCTGCGGCCGGAGATAGCCGACAGCCGACCATCCGAACAGCGACGCGCGTCACTTCAGTAGGGAACGGGGCCGCTCAACGCCGGCAAGGCCGTGGGCTATCGCTGCTGAAGGGCGCCACGGGAAGCCCGGCGCCGGAGCGTCCCGCACCCTTGCTACCCTCGCCGAGGTTCCTTTAACCCGGCCCCGAGAGGCCAGGAAGGACGTTCTTGAGCAAGGTCGTACTGGACCGTGACGATATGCGGCGCACCCTCGTGCGCATCGCTCACGAGATCGTCGAGAAGAACCGCGGCGAGCCGATCGCGATCGTCGGGATCCACCGGCGCGGGGCACTCGTGGCGGGACGGCTGCGAGAGCTCGTGGCCGACCTCGTGGACGAGCCGGTCCCGCTCGGGGACATCGACATCTCCTTCTACCGCGACGACGTCGGGCTGCGCGAGCCGGGCGGCTCGCCGGTGGTCCACGCGTCCCACATCAACTTCCCGGTGGACGGGCTGACGGTGGTGCTGGTGGACGACGTGCTCTTCACCGGCCGCACCGTGCGCGCGGCGATCGATGCCCTCTTCGACTATGGGCGCCCGCGCCGCGTCCAGCTCGCCGTGCTGGCCGACCGCGGCCACCGCGAGCTGCCGATCAGGCCCGACTACGTGGGCAAGAACCTGCCAACCGCCCGGGCCGAGCGCGTGAACGTGCGGATGGAGGAGCTGGACGGCGAGGACGAGGTGCTGATCCTCGTGCACGAGGAGATCACCGTAAGAAGGGGAGGCCAGGCGTGAGGCATCTGCTGTCCGTCGACGACCTGCGGCGGGAGGACATCGAGCGGATCCTCGGTCGAGCCGAGAGCTTCGCCGAGGTCGCGGGACGCGAGATCAAGAAGGTCCCCACGCTGCGGGGCCGGACCATCATCAACCTCTTCTACGAGGCGTCCACCCGCACCAGCGCCTCCTTCGCAATCGCGGCCAAGCGCCTGTCGGCCGACGTGGAGAACGTGAAGGCCCAGGGCTCCTCGGTCGACAAGGGGGAGTCCCTCAAGGACACCGTGCAGACGCTCTCGGCCTACGACCCGGCCGCGATCGTCTTTCGCTCTCCCAACGCGGGGGCGGCCGGCCTCGTCGCGCGCTGGACCTCCGCCTCGGTGATCAACGCCGGCGATGGCAAGCACGAGCACCCCACCCAGGCGTTGCTCGACCTCTACACGCTCCGTCGCCGGGCGGGCTCGCTCGAGGGCCTGAACGTCTGGATCGTCGGCGACGTCCTGCACAGCCGGGTCGCCCGCTCGAACATCCTCGCCTTCGGGCGGATGGGCTGCCGGGTGACGGTCTGCGGTCCGCCGACCCTGATGCCCAGAGGCGTGGAGTCACTCGGGTGCGAGGTGCGCTACTCGCTCGATGATCTCGGGAAGGCCGATGTGGTCTACGCGCTTCGGATGCAGCAGGAGCGGATGATGGGCTCGTTCGTGCCCTCGCTGCGGGAGTACGCCTCCTGCTTCCAGATCGACGGCCGCCGGCTCGGCTCGCATCAGCTGCTCATGCATCCGGGGCCCGTCAACCGCGGTGTCGAGCTGGCGGCCGAGGTGATCGACTCGCCCCAGGCGCTGATCACCCAGCAGGTCGAGTCCGGGGTCGTGGTACGGATGGCGGTGCTCTACGAGCTGCTCGCAGGCGGTCCGGGAGGGCCCCGCGGCACCGCCGGGCGCGGCGGCATCAGCGCCGCCCCCGCCGGCGAGAGCACGGAGCCCCAGCCCGCGTGAGACGTCTCCTGGACCCCCGCCTCGACCGCGCCGACACCCGTCCCGTCACGGTGCTCATCCGCGGTGCCCGCGCGCTCGACCCGCGCGCCGGGCTCGACGGCCCTGCCGATCTCCTCCTGCGGTCGGGGGAGATCGCGGAGATCGGCGCCCCCGGCGCCCTCGAGGCGCCCGAGGGCGCCGAGCTGATCGACGCGGAAGGGCTCCACGCGTTCCCGGCCTTCGTCGACCCACACGTGCACCTGCGCACACCCGGGCGAGAGGATGGGGAGGACGTGAGCTCGGGCACGCGGGCCGCGGCGGCGGGCGGCTACTGCGCCGTCCTCGCGATGCCCAACACCGACCCCGTGGTGGACTCGGCGCCGGTGCTGCGCTCGCTGCGCGACCGCGCCCGGTCCGAGGCGCGGGTTCCCACCGGGTTCACGGCAGCGATCACCGTCGGTCAGCGCGGGGAGGGCCTGACCGAGATGGCGGAGTTGGCCGACGCGGGCGCCGTGGCCTTCACCGACGACGGCCTCCCCGTGCGCTCGGGCCGAGTCATGCGCCAGGCGCTCCAGTACCAGCGGCTCGCGGGTTTGCCGCTGGCGCTACACGAGGAGGACCCCTCGCTTTCGGGCGACGGGGTGATGCACGACGGGAACGTCTCGGCGCTGCTCGGCCTGGCCGGGATCCCGTCGGTCTCCGAGTCGACGATGGTTGCGCGCGACGCCCAGCTCGCGGCCTACGAGGAGGGCCAGATCCACGTGCAGCACGTCTCCGCGCGCGAGACCGTCGAGGTCATCGAGCGGGCGAAGGAGGCGGGCACGCGCATCACCGCCGAGGCCTCGCCCCACCACCTCCTCCTCACCGACGAGGCGGTCCGGGAGCTCGACACCAACCGCAAGATGAACCCGCCGCTGCGCTCGGAGGCCGACCGGCTGGCGATCGTGGATGGCCTGCGCTCGGGCGTCCTCGACTGCGTGGCCACCGACCACGCCCCGCACTCGCGCGAGGAGAAGGACGAGCCGTTCGAGCTGGCCCCGATGGGCGTCACAGGTCTCGAGACGGCATTCGCGGCACTCCACACCGATCTCGTGGTGCCCGGGACGATCGGGCTCGACCTGCTCGTGGAGCGCATGACGGCCGGCGGCGAGCCGTTTGGCCTCGGGATCCCAACGCTCGCCAAGGGCGCGCCGGCGAACGTCTGCCTCGTGGACCTCGAATCCGAGTGGGAGGTGGGGGAGGCGGGCTATGAGAGCCGCTCGTCCAACTGCGCCTTCGCTGGGCGCCGCCTTGTCGGGCGCGTGCGAATGACGGTCGCGGTGGGCGTCGTCGCCTATCGCGAGCGCTCGTTTGCCATCGGGGCCGTGTGAGCGCCGACGCCTTTCTCCTGCTCGAGGACGGGACGCGCTTCGACGGCGAGGCCGCCGGCGCCCTCCTCGCGGGGTCCGGGTCCGCGACCGGGGAGGTGGTCTTCAACACCGCGATGTCCGGCTACCAGGAGGCGGTCACCGACCCGAGCTACCGCGGGCAGATCGTCGTCTTCACCTACCCGCTGATCGGTAACTACGGCGTGGCCGCGGAGCACATGGAATCCGACGCCGTGCACGCACGCGCGGTGATCATGCGCGAGGGGATTGACCGCGAGGACGCCGCGCACGCGGAGGGGGGCTGGCTCACCTGGCTGGCCGACTGTGGCATCCCGGCCCTCACCGGCATCGACACCCGTGCACTCGTGCGCCACATCCGCGACAAGGGGGCGATGCGCGGGGGCCTCTTCCCTTGCGGGACTCCGGAGCCCGAGGCGCGCGAGCGTGTCATGGCCGAGCCGGCGATGGCCGGGCGCGACCTGGCCTGTGAGGTCACCCCCTCCGAGCCGGCGCTCCTAGATCCGCTCGGCGACACCACGGAGGGCCCGCTGGTGGTGGGCATCGACACAGGCATCAAGGGCTCGATCGTGCGCAACCTGCGCGAGCGGGGAGTGCGCCTCGAGCTCCACCCCTGCTCGGCCACGGCGGAGTCGCTGCTCGCGCGCGAGCCGGACGCGGTGTTCCTCGCCAACGGGCCGGGCGACCCCGCCGCGCTCGGCTACGTGGTCGACACCGTGCGCAAGCTCGTGGGAAAGGTGCCCGTGTGGGGCATCTGCCTGGGCCACCAGCTGCTCTGCCGAGCCGTGGGACTCGAGACCTTCAAGCTCCCGTTCGGGCACCGCGGCGCCAACCACCCGGTGAAGGACCTGGAGACGGGGCGGATCGACATCACGAGCCAGAACCACGGGTTCGCCGTGCTGGGGCCGGACGGCGGGCGCACGATCGACACCGATCAGAGCGTGCGCTGGGAGACGGACTTCGGCGCCGCCGAGCTCTCCCAGCTGAACCTCTACGACCGCACGGTCGAAGGGCTGGTCCTGCGAGACGTGCCCGGCAGCACCGTGCAGTACCACCCCGAGGCCGGGCCGGGACCCCACGACAGCCTGCACCTGTTCGACCGGTTCCTCGAGCGCCTCGCGGTCCGCTGACGGCCCCACGCTGATGCCCCGCCGCGACGATCTGCAGAAGGTCCTCGTGATCGGCTCCGGCCCGATCGTGATCGGCCAGGCCGCCGAGTTCGACTACTCGGGCGCCCAGGCGTGCAAGGTCCTGCTGGAGGAGGGCTACGAGGTCGTGCTCGTGAACTCCAACCCGGCCACGATCATGACCGACCCGGAGTTCGCGACCGCCACCTATATCGAGCCGCTGCTGCCCGACTCGCTGGCGCGGGTGATCGAGCGTGAGCGCCCGGACGCGCTGCTGCCGACGCTCGGCGGCGGCACCGCCCTCAACCTTGCGCGGGCGCTGACCGAGGACGGCACGCTCGAGCGCTTCGGCGTCGAGCTGATCGGCGCCGACTACCACGCGATCCGCCGCGCCGAGGACAGGGAGCTGTTCCGGGACACGATGGAGACAGCCGGCCTGCGTGTGCCCAAATCCGCCGCGGTCACCTCGCTCGGTGAGGCCGAGAAGGCGCTCCCGCACATCGGCCTGCCCGCGATCGTCCGCCCGGGCTTCACGATGGGCGGCCACGGCGGGGGCATCGCGCGAACCGACGCCGAGTACCGCGAGCGCGTGGCGGAGGGGCTCGCCGCCAGCCCCATCGGCCAGGTGCTGGTGGAGGAGTCGGTGATCGGCTGGGGGGAGTTCGAGCTCGAGGTGATGCGCGACCGCAACGACAACGTGGTGGTCGTCTGCTCGATCGAGAACGTGGATCCGATGGGCGTGCACACCGGTGACTCGGTCACCGTGGCCCCCCAGCAGACACTCTCCGACCGCCAGTACCAGGCGCTGCGAGACCAGGCGATCGCCGTGATCCGCGCGGTGGGCGTCGAGACGGGCGGCTCCAACATCCAGTTCGCCGTCAACCGGGAGACCGACGAGATCGTGGTGATCGAGATGAACCCGCGCGTCTCCCGCTCCTCCGCGCTCGCCTCCAAGGCCACGGGCTTCCCGATCGCCAAGATCGCCGCGAGGCTCGCGGTGGGCTATGCGCTCGAGGAGATCGACAACGACATCACGCGGGTGACCCCGGCGAGCTTTGAGCCGACGATCGACTACGTGGTGGTGAAGTGGCCGCGCTTTGCCTTCGAGAAGTTCCCGGGCGCAGACGGGTCGCTGTCCACCTACATGCAGTCGGTGGGGGAGGCGATGGCGATCGGCCGCACCTTCAAGCAGGCATTCGTGAAGGCGATGCGCTCGCGCGAGCTCGACGTCACTCCCCCCGTGCCGGAGGACACGCAGGAGCTGCTGCGCGGCCTGGAGACCCCATCGCACGAGCGCTACGAGCACCTGTTCGAGGCCGTGCGGCGGAATGTGCCCGAGAGCGAGCTGTGTGCCCGTACCGAGATTGACCCCTGGTTCATGGCGGAGATCGCGGCGATCGCGGGCGGGGACGATCCCGAGGCGGGGCTGGTGCGCACCTTCAAGTCCGTGGACACGTGCGCGGCGGAGTTCGAGGCCGCGACGCACTACTACTACTCGGGCTGGGAGCGCGCCGGGCCGGACGGCCCACGCCACGAGGTGCGCCGCACCCCACAAGGGGGCGCAGGGGCCGAGCACCCTTCGGTGGTGATCCTCGGCTCCGGGCCCAACCGCATCGGCCAGGGCATCGAGTTCGACTACTGCTGTGTGCACGCCGCGATGACCGTGAGGGCCTCCGGGCGCGACGCGGTGATGATCAACTGCAACCCGGAGACCGTCTCGACCGACTACGACACCAGTGACCGGCTCTACTTCGAGCCGCTCACGCTTGACGACGTGCTCGGCGTGCTCGAACTGGAGCAACCCGAGGGCGTGATCGTCCAGTTCGGGGGCCAGACGCCGCTGAAGCTCGCCCAGGGCCTGACCGACGCCGGCGTGCCACTGCTCGGGACCCCGGTCGAGTCGATCCACCTGGCCGAAGACCGGCCGAGCTTCGGGGCCCTGCTGGAGGACCTCGGCCTGAAGGGGCCGCCCTTCGCCACCGCCGCCTCGCCCGAGGCCGCGCTCGCCGCGGCCGCCCACGTCGGCTACCCCCTGCTCGTGCGGCCCTCCTACGTCCTGGGCGGCCGCGCGATGGAGATCTGCTACTCCGACGAGGGCCTGCGCGACTACCTGCGCCGCCACCCACCCGAGCCCTCAGCCCACCGAACCCAGCCCTCAGCCCACACCCCCCAGCCCTCCGGCCACACGCCGAACGCCGGAGCGGCTGGAACCGGGGGGGAGCACGGGGGGGCGGAGCCCCCCCGTGAGGTTCTCCCGATATTCCTCGACCGCTTCCTCGAAAACGCGATCGAGGTCGACGTGGACGCCCTGTGCGACGGGGAGACCGTGCGCATCGGCGCGATCATGCAGCACGTCGAGGAGGCCGGCGTGCACTCCGGCGACTCGGCATGCGTGATCCCGGCGATGTCGCTCGGAGGCGAGATGCTCCACCAAGTCGAGAGTGCCACCGAGCAGATCGCGCTGAGGCTCGGGGTGATCGGCCTCATCAACATCCAGTTCGCCGTCTTCGGCGACGATGAGCTGTACGTGATCGAGGCCAACCCGCGCGCCTCGCGCACCGTGCCCTTCGTCTCCAAGGCGATCGGTGTGCCCCTGGCCAAGGTGGCCTGCCGCCTGATGCTGGGCGAGCGACTCGAGGAGATGACCGACCTTCCGCTCCCCACCACTCCCCACCACGTGTCCGTCAAGGAGGCCGTGCTCCCCTTCGGCCGCTTCCCGCGCGCCGACGCCCTGCTCGGCCCCGAGATGAAGTCGACCGGCGAGGTGATGGGGGTGGCCTCGGACTACCCAACCGCATTCGGCAAGGCCCAGGCTGCAGCGGGGGCGGGCCTGCCGATCGGCGGCACGGTCTTCATCAGCGTGACCGACGACGACAAGTCCACCGCCACGCAGCTGGCGGCGTCGCTGCACGACCTGGGGTTCACGGTGCTGGCCACAGGCGGAACCGCCCGGGCCATCCGGCGGATGGGGGTGCCCGTCGAGCAGATCAGCAAGCTGAGCGAAGGCTCACCCAACGTGGTCGAGCGGATCGAGGCCGGTGGCGTGGATCTGGTGGTGAACACCCCGACGGGTTCCGGGGCGCGCGCGGACGGTTGGGAGATCCGCCGGGCGGCGGTCGCCCGCGGCGTTCCCTGCATCACGACGATGAGCGGTGCCAGCGCTGCCCAGCGCGCCATTCGCGCGCGCCGCTCGGATGAGCCGCCCGTGGTGTCTTTGCAGGAGCTCCACGCGCGTCAGGGCGCGCCACGCTACGCACCGGCGGCGCGGGGCGGGCCCTGAGATCCCCGGGGTGGTCCGATCTCCCCGTTACACAGCAGAGAACTTCCTGCAAAGCGGCCGGAAACGGTCACGTAACATAAAGCTTCCTCAAGCTCAGGTTGAGGTCCAGCCGAATTCACCGGAAATTTGCGAATCGAGCGCCGAGCGGCGCGGATCCGTGTGTATGATCGCCGCCAATGTCGGCCCGCGCGGAATCGCTCGAAAAATCCCTCTCCGCCGGCCTGACCCCCGAGCGCTCCCTGGCCCAGCGGATGGACGCATTGGAGCGGGCCAACGATGTCCGAACCCAGCGTGCGCAGCTCAAGCGGGACCTCAAGGCCGGACGGGTGAAGATTTACGAGATCCTGCTCAAGCCTCCGGATTACGTGCTGACGATGAAGGTGGTGGACCTGCTCCTGGCGGTGCCGAAGTACGGCCGCGTGAAGGCCCAACGCGTCTTTACCCACTGCCGCATCTCGCCGAGCAAGACCATCGGTGGGCTGTCCGAGCGCCAGCGCAACGAGCTGATCGAAGTCCTCCGCCGATAGGCCCGCCCGCCCGCCAGACCCCGGTCCTCGTCATCACAGGGCCCTCCGGCGTCGGAAAGGGAACGCTCATCCACGGGCTGCTCGAGCGCTGCCCGGGGATCAAGCTATCCGTCTCCGCCACCACGCGGGCGCCCCGCCCGGACGAACGCGATGGCCACGAGTACCACTTTCTCGACCCGGCGGAGTTCGAGGAGCGCGTGGCGCGCGGCGAGTTCGTGGAGCACGCCGTCTACGCCGGCAACCGCTACGGCACCCTCCGCTCCGAGCTCGAGCGCCCGGGGCGGGGCATAGTGCTCGAGATCGACCTCCAGGGCGCTCGTCAGGTGCGCGACACCCTTCCCCAGGCCACCCAGGTGTTCATCTCGCCGCCCTCACTCGACCATCTGAGGGGACGACTCGAGGGACGGGGATCGGACCCCCCGGATCAGATCGCCCGCCGCCTGGAGGTCGCGCCCACGGAGCTCGCGGCCAGGCAGGAGTTCGCTCACGTGGTCGTGAACGACGATCTTGGGAGGGCGCTCGAGGAGCTTGCAGGCATTGCCGCTAGGATGTGTGCCCCCGACGATTAGAGATTCCGACGTGATCAAGCCTCGCCTGGACACGCTGCTGGAGCAGGTCGACTCGCACTACGCATGCGTGCTCGTCGCCGCCAAGCGCGCCCGCCAGATCAACTCCTACTACCACAACCTGGGCGAGGGGACCTTCGACGAGTACCCCCCGCCGATGGTCGAGACCGGCTCGAAGAACTACCTGAAAATCGCCCTCGACGAGGTGGCCGAGGGCAAGATCAACTACCGCTACCGGGACTAGCGGCCCGGGTAGCGTCCGGCTGATCGGGCGAGCGCTGTGGCTCGAATCCTCCTCGGCGTCTCCGGCGGGATAGCCGCCTACAAGGCCGTCGAGCTCGTCCGCCTGGCCACCAAGGCCGGGCACGCCGTACGGGTCGTGCAGACGCCCGCGAGCGTGCGCTTCGTGGGGCGGGCCACCTTCGAGGGAGTCACCGGCGCTCCCGTCCTGATCGACGAGTTCGAGCCCGACCCCGCGCGCGGAGCGTTCCCCGGCGAGTCAGCGCCCGACCACGACCCGATCTCCCACCTCGAGCTCGTTCGCCGCAGCCACGCCTACGCGATCGCTCCCGCCTCGGCCAACACGCTCGCCAAGCTCGCCGGTGGGCACGCCGACAACCTGCTCACGGGCGCAGCGCTCGCGTCGACCGCACCGCTGGTGCTCGCGCCGGCGATGAACAACCGCATGTGGGAGCACCAGGCCACCCGCGCAAACCTCGAGACGCTGCGCCGGCGAGGCGCCACGGTGGTGGAGCCTGGAACGGGCTTGCTCGCCTCAAGGGGCGAGTGGGGCACGGGGCGCCTGGCGGAGCCGGCCGACATCCTCGTCGCGATCGAAGGTGTAATCGAGGGCGCCGGCGAATTCAGGCCGCGGGCCCTCGACGGCATGCGCGTGCTCGTGACGGCCGGGGGCACGCGCGAGCCGATCGACTCCGTGCGCTTTGTCGGCAACCGCTCGTCGGGACGGATGGGGACGGCGCTGGCTGCCGAGGCCCTCCGCCGCGGGGCCGAGGTCACGCTGATTGCCGCCAACGTCGCGCTCCCGCGCCCGGAGGGAGCCCGATGGGTCGAGGTCGAGACCGCCGCGGAGCTCGAGCAGGCAAGCCGCGCCGAGCTTTCGGCCGCTGACGTCGTTCTGATGGCGGCGGCGGTATCCGATTTCCGCCCGGCCGAGCCGGCTGCGGGCAAGCTCAAGAAGGACGGCCGCGAGAGCATGGAGATCGAGCTCGAGCCCTCCGAGGACGTGCTCGCAGCGCTCTCTCGCGAGCGGCGGGCGGGGCAGATACTGGTCGGCTTTGCCGCCGAGCACGGGGACGGGGACGGGGGGCTCGAGCACGCCCGTGGCAAGCTCGAGCGCAAGGGGCTCGACGCCGTGGTGCTGAACGACATCTCCCGGGCGGACATCGGGTTCGACTCGGAGGAAAACGAGGTCACGATCCTCACGCGCGCCGGCGAGCGCCAGGTGGAGCGCTCCCCGAAGTCCGCCGTGGCTGCGGCGATCCTCGACGAGGTGGAGGCGCTGCACGTAGCGAGCGTGTAGCTGCGGCCGTGAACCCCGAGGAGCGAGGCGAGCTGGTCTATGACCTCTTTTGCCGGGGCAGCGAGCTGCTCGAGGCCGGGGACTTCGCCGCGGCGTCGATCCCACTCGAGCAG
>JBPCJI010000103.1:0-5025 GCA_051005475.1 Thermoleophilaceae bacterium | reverse complement strand
GGCGACACGGTGGACAGCGCCGTGATCACCGTCCCGGCCTACTTCAACGACGACCAGCGCCAGGCCACCAAGGACGCCGGCAAGATCGCCGGCCTCGACGTGAAGCGCATCATCAACGAGCCCACCGCAGCCTCGCTGGCGTACGGGCTCGACAAGGAGGAGTCCGACCACACGATTCTCGTCTTCGACCTCGGCGGCGGCACCTTCGACGTGTCCGTGCTCGAGATCGGCGACGGCGTGTTCGAGGTCAAGGCCACCGCGGGCGACAACCACCTCGGCGGCGACAACTTCGACAAGGCGATCGTCGACTGGCTCGTGGCGGAGTTCAAGAAGGCCGAGGGCCAGGACCTCTCGCAGGACAAGATGGCCCTCCAGCGCCTCTACCAGGAGGCCGAGAAGGCAAAGGCGGAGCTGTCCTCCGCGCAGGAGACCCAGATCAACCTGCCGTTCATCACGGCCGTGGACTCGGTCCCCAAGCACCTGAACCAGCGCCTCACCCGCGCCAAGCTCAACGAGCTCACGGCCTCACTCCTCGATCGCGTGGTCGGACCGACCAAGCAGGCGATGGACGACGCGGGCGCAAAGGGCGCGGACATCGCCCACGTCGTCATGGTCGGCGGCATGACCCGCATGCCCGCCGTGCAGGAGAAGGTGAAGGAGCTGACCGGCAAGGACCCGCAGCGGGGCGTGAACCCGGACGAGGTCGTGGCCGTCGGCGCGGCGATCCAGGCCGGGGTGCTGGCCGGGGACGTGAAGGACGTGCTCCTGCTCGACGTCACGCCGCTGACCCTCGGGATCGAGACCAAGGGCGGGGTGATGACCAAGCTGATCGAGCGCAACACCACGATCCCCACGCGAAAGTCCGAGGTGTTCTCAACGGCGGAGGACAACCAGACGAGCGTGGAGGTCCACGTGCTCCAGGGCGAGCGCGAGATGGCCACCTACAACAAGTCGCTCGGCAAGTTCCAGCTCACCGGCATCCCGCCGGCGGCGCGCGGCGTGCCCCAGGTCGAGGTGGGCTTCGACATCGACGCCAACGGCATCCTCAACGTCTCCGCCAAGGACCTCGGGACCGGCAAGGAGCAGAAGATCGAGATCAAGGCGGGCTCCGGCCTGGCCGACGCGGAGGTGGAGCGGATGGTCAAGGACGCCGAGTCCCACGCGGACGAGGACCGGCGGATGCGCGAGCTCGTGGAGGCCCGCAACAACGCCGAGAACGCCGCCTACCAGGCCGACAAGCAGCTCGACGAGCTTGGCGATTCCGTCGACGAGCCCTCGAAGGAGGACATCAAGCGGAGGATAAAGGACGTCCGCGAGTCCCTCGAGTCCGAGGACGCCGCCGAGATCAGCTCCAAGACGGAGCTGCTCCAGGCCGCCTTCCACAAGGTGTCCGAGCAGATGTACGCGCAGGCGGCGCAGGCCCAGGCATCGGCCGACGGCGGCGCGAACGGCGCCGCTGAGGGCACCGACGCAGAGGGCTCTGCCGAAGAGGAGGTCGTCGACGCGGAGGTCGTCGACGACAAGGAGCGTTAGGAGTGAGCGAGCGTCCCTCCGACCAGGTCGAAGACCAGCGGCCGCATGCGGACGAGCCGGCCGGCACGGACCAGGCGCGGGCCGGCACGGACCAGGCGCGGGCCGGGGAGCAGCCCGCTGCGGCCGGGACCGAACCCGGGGCATCCGCCGCCGAGGAGGCGCTCGACGGCGGGGCCGAGCGGGCCGGGGCCCAGGACGCGGGAGCTGAGCAACCCGAGGGCGAGGAGGAGCTCGACGCCGAGCCTGAGGAGCCCGAAAGCGAGCTGGACGCTGCCAGGCGCGAGCGTGCCGAGTACCTGGCGCTGGCCCAGCGCTCCCAGGCCGACTTCGAGAACTACCGCAAGCGCGCCGCGAAGGAGGCGGCGGCCGCGGGCCGGCGGGCGAAGGGTGGGCTGGTGGCCGAGCTGCTGCCGGTGGTGGACAACCTCGAGCGCGCGCTCGCCTCGGCCGGCGAGCAAGAGGAGCACCTGGCCGCGGGCGTCCGGCTGGTGCACTCCGAGCTCATTGCCGTGCTCGCGCGAAACGGCGTGGAGCAGTTCGACCCGGCGGGCGAGAAGTTCGATCCCTCATTCCACGAGGCCCTCTCAACACGTGAGGAGGCGGGTGCCGGCGCGGGCGTGGTCGTCGACGTGGTGGAGAAGGGCTACAGCCTGAACGGCGCCGTGCTCCGTCCTGCCCGCGTGGTGGTCTCCGGGTAACTGAGATGCCGGCGCTCAAGGACCCATACACGGCCCTCGGGGTGGACAGGAAGGCCTCGGAGGAGGAGATCAAGAAGGCCTATCGCAAGCTGGCCCGCCAGTACCATCCGGACAAGAACCCGGGCGACTCCTCGGCCGAGGAGCGCTTCAAGGAGATCCAGCAGGCCTACTCGGTCCTCTCCGACCCCAAGAAGCGCAAGGAGTACGACGCCGGTGGCATCTTCAGCGGGGGTGGCTTCGACCCCGGCGCGTTCCGCGGAGGGAACTTCGGTGGCGGGCTCGGCGACATCCTGTCGGACCTCTTCGGCAACGCGGCGGGGCGCGGCGGCGCGCAAGCGCCCCGGGCCGAGCGCGGCCGCGACCTCGAGACCGAGGTGCACATCTCCTTCGATCACGCAATGGACGGTGCGCAGGTTCCGGTCAGCGTGCCCCTGTCGGCGCCCTGCAAGACCTGCCGGGGCACGGGCGCCAAGCCCGGCACCGTCCCGCAGGTGTGCAGCCGCTGCCAGGGCCGCGGGGTGGAGTCCGAGTCCCAGGGGCTCTTCTCCATCTCCCAGCCCTGTGGCAAGTGCGGAGGCACGGGAACCGAGATCACGGATCCCTGTCAGACCTGCAACGGCAGCGGCCAGACGCGCCAGGTAAAGCGCTACAAGGTGAACATCCCCGCCGGCGTGCGCGACGGCAGCCGCGTGCGGCTGGCGGGCAAGGGCGAGCCCGGCGTGCGCGGCGGCCCCGGGGGGGACCTCTACGTGATCACGCGCGTGGCCGACTCGCCGCTGTTCAAGCGCCGCGGCGACAACCTCGAGGTCGAGGTCCCGGTCACGATCCCGGAGGCCGTCCGCGGAGCCACCATCGAGGTGCCCACGCTGAACGGCTCCAAGCGGATCCGGGTCACGCCGGGCACCCAGCACGGAACCGTCCAGCGGCTGCGGGGCGAGGGTCCCGCGCGGCTCGGCGGCCGCGGCCGCGGCGACATCCACTACCGGCTCGTGATCGACGTGCCCCGATCGCTCTCGCGGGAGCAGCGCGAGGTGGTCGATGAGCTGGCCGCCGTGATGGGCGAGAATCCCCGCGAGCGGATGCTGAAGGGCAGGGGCGCCTGATGGCGGGTTCCGCCGACCCCAGCCGGGGCGTCTACATGATCTCCGTGGCCGCGGAGCTCGCGGGGATGCATCCCCAGACGCTGCGCATCTACGAGACCCGCGGCCTGATCACCCCCGGGCGCTCGCCCAAGAACACACGGCTCTACTCGCAGGAGGACGTGGAGCGGCTGCGGCGCATCCAGCAGCTGACGACCCAGCTCGGGATGAACCTGGCGGGTGTGGAACGGGTGTTCGAGCTCGAGCAGGAGGTCGAGCGGATGCGGCGGCGCCTGCGCAACCTCGAGCGCCAGGCAGAGCGCGCACAGGTCGAGCTGCAGGAGGAGATAGACCGCGTGCGCCGCTCCTTCAAGGCAGAGCTCGTGCCCTACGAGCCGCCCGGGCGCGCGCTCGTGCCAAGTGGCTCGAAGCAGCGCGCCGTGCGTGTCCGGATCGCCCGCCCGGGGGCCTGACCGTGCAGCCGGACCGCTTCACGCTCAAGTCCCAGGAGGCGCTCGCCGCCGCCCAGCGGCTCGCGGGGGCGCGCGGCAACGCGCAGGTCGTCCCCCAGCATCTGCTGATCGCGCTGCTCGAGCAGGAGGGTGGCATCGTCGTCCCCGTGCTCCGGCGCGCGGGCGCAGACCCCGACGGGGTGCGCCGCCGCGCGGGCGAGGCGCTCGACTCGCTTCCCACCGTCACGGGCGAGACCTCCGCCGTCCCTCCTTTCGACTCCGATCTGCTCGAGCTGCTGAAGCAGGCGGACGACGCCGCGCGCGGGATGGGTGACGAGTACGTCTCGACCGAGCACCTGTTGCTGGCCCTCGCCGGCGCGCCCAAGGTGGACGCGGGCGCCACCCGCGAGCAGCTCGCGGCGGCGGTCGCGCAGGTGCGCGGGCCCCACCGGGTCACCGACCAGAGCCCGGAGGATCGCTACCAGGCGCTCGAGCGCTTCGGCCGCGATCTCACCCAGGCCGCCGAGGAGGGCAAGCTCGACCCGGTGATCGGCCGGGACGACGAGATCCGGCGGGTGATCCAGGTGCTCTCCCGCCGCACGAAGAACAACCCCGTGCTGATCGGCGAGCCGGGTGTGGGCAAGACCGCCATCGCGGAGGGCCTCGCACAGCGGATCGTCTCCGGGGACGTGCCGGAGTCGCTGCGCGACCGTCGCGTGATCGCCCTCGACATCGGGTCGCTGATCGCCGGCGCCAAGTACCGCGGGGAGTTCGAGGATCGGCTGAAGGCCGTCCTGAAGGAGATCGCCGAGGCCGAGGGCAGGGTGATCCTGTTCCTCGACGAGTTGCACACGATCGTGGGCGCCGGCGCCGCGGAGGGCGCCGTGGACGCCGCGAACCTGCTCAAGCCTATGCTCGCCCGGGGGGAGCTGCGGGCGGTCGGCGCCACCACGCTCGACGAGTACCGCAAGCACATCGAGAAGGACGCGGCGCTGGAGCGCCGCTTCCAGCCCGTTCACGTGGGCGAGCCCTCCGAGGAGGACACGATCGCGATCCTGCGCGGGCTCAAGGAGCGCTACGAGGTCCACCACGGCGTGCGCATCCAGGACGCGGCGATCGTGGCCGCGGCGCTGCTCTCGCACCGCTACATCGCCGACCGCTTTCTCCCCGACAAGGCCATCGACCTGATCGACGAGGCCGCCTCGCGGCTGCGGATCGAGATCGACTCGATGCCGGAGGAGATCGACGAGGTCGACCGCCGCA
>JBPCJI010000102.1:0-5786 GCA_051005475.1 Thermoleophilaceae bacterium | reverse complement strand
GCCCACGTAGGCGAGCATGCCGGCCAACAGGCCGAGTGCCGTGAGCCCCGCGCCCGCGCCGGCATCCGCCTCCGGCACGAGCTCGAGCGCCACGGCGGCAAGCAGGACGCCGCCGCCGAAGGCCGTGATCGTGGCCGCCACCCGCTCGGGGAGCTTGAGGGTCGCCCCCGCGAGCGCGCCCGCGAGGAGGCTGGCCGCCACGGCGAGTCCCCAACCGGCCGACGCACCGAGCTGACCCACGACCGCCAGCGTAGCATGCCGGAAGCCCTCGCCGGCCTCCGGACAGGCGCGTGCCGTGCCTGGCGGACGATCTGGTAGAACGGATGGTCCGTGGACCGTCGCCTGGCCAACCGCAACCTGCGCACCGCGCTCATAGCCGGCGCGATCGCGCTCGTGGTGTTCGCCCTCTCCTTCTTCGTCGGCCTCATCTACTGATGGCCGACGAGCCGCTCCAGAACGGCGATGTCCCGCCCGCGGGGGAGGCGATCCACCTCCCCGACCCCTCATACCTGCCGGTGATCGTGGCGGCAGGCACGACCCTCGTGCTGGTGGGCGTGGTGATCAACTTGTGGATCTTCGGCCTCGGGCTGGCCGTAACCGTGGTCGCAATCGCCCGGTGGATCGGTCAGACGCGTGAGGAGATGGCCGAGCTGCCGCTCGATCACGGGCACTAGCGAGGGGTAAGAGCGCGCCCTTGGACGGCGGGGTGGGGAAATTGGGCGCAATCGGCAAAGGATTCTGGCCTCGCAAGCCATCCGATTGGGCGGGTGGTGCGTAGAACGGGTAATGCCGTCGGAAGCAAAGCGCCCCGCGACCGCCCAGCGCCGACGCGCCCTCTTCCTCGAGGCCACGGCGATACTCGACCTCGAGTACGACCGGAAGGTGGCGCTCGACGACCTCGCCCGCAGGGTGGCCACCTCCCGCAGACAGCTCCAGCGGGCCTTCGCCGAGGCGGGCGAGACGAGCTTCCGCTCCTACCTCCAGCGCGTCCGCATGAACCGCGCCGCCGAGCTCCTGCGGGAGACCAGCGCGCCGGTCAACGCGGTGGCAAGCAGGGTGGGCTACCGCCAGGCCGCGCAGTTCGCCAAGGCATTTCGCCGTCACCACGGCGCCCCGCCCTCGAGCTTCAGGGGAACCGTGCCAGAGCGCCTGGCCGCGTAAAGCTGCGACCACTTCACCCACCGGCGGCGTCGCCTTCGTCGTCCGCGTGAAATAGACTCGCGCGCCGTGACCGCCTCCGGGGAGAGCGATGCGCCGGCTCCTGCGTAAGCGCCCCGCAGTGGGCATGGCGCTGTTGAGCGGGACCGCCACGGTGGTGGGACTGGCCATCTCGCTGTCGATCGACTGGTTTCCGGAACAGGCCTCGACCGCGGCCGGGGACATCGACAACCTCTGGGACGTCCTGCTCATCCTCTCCGTGCCCATCTTCGTGCTGGTCATGTCGGTGGCGCTCTACTCGGTCTTTGCCTTCCGGGTCGATCCGGGCGACATGAGCGATGGTGCCCCAATCCATGGGAACACCAGGCTGGAGGTGATCTGGGTCACGATCCCATTCGTGATCGTCTCCGCCCTCTCGGTCTACGCCGCCGTGGTGCTGAGCGACATCGAGGCCAAGGAGAAGGGCGCGATGGTGGTGAACGTGACCGGCCAGCAGTTCGCCTGGAGCTTTGACTACCCCGGGGAGGGCAAGCTCAAGTCAAACCGGCTCGTGCTCCCGAAGGGCCGTCGGGTGGAGTTCCGCGTGAAGACCAAGGACGTGATCCACTCCTTCTGGGTCCCCCAGTTCCGGCTCAAGACCGACACCGTGCCCGGTCTCGTCACGAAGATCCGCGTGACCCCCAACCGGCTGGGCAGCTTCGACGTGGTGTGCGCCGAGCTCTGCGGCATCGGCCACTCCACTATGCGTCAGGCGGTGCGGGTGCTCCCGCCCGCCGAGTTCGACGCCTGGGTGGCAAAGCGCGCACAGCGGGCGGGCGACGGCGGCGTGGCCGCCGCCGGTGGCGACCCCGCCGTCGCCGGCAAGGCCCTCTTCAACGACACGGGCTGTAAGGCGTGCCACACCCTGGCGGATGCCGGCTCGGACGCGAAGATCGGCCCGGTGCTCGATGACCTCGCGACAAAGGACGCGGTGACGTTCGGCAAGAAGAACGGCCAGTCGCCCGAGGAGTACGTGAAATCCTCGATCGAGGACCCCGGCGCGTTCGTCGTGCCGAGCTTTCCCAAGAACACGATGCCCAAGACCTATAAGGACGACCTCTCAACCGAGGAGATCGACACGCTCGTGAAGTACCTTCTCGGTGTGAGCGGAGGGAAGCCCAAGTGACGCTTGCCGCAAAGCTGCGGGGGCCGGGGTGGTATCGGGCAGCCCTCTCCCAGCCGGTCGGGTTCATCTTCGCCTTGGCGCTGGTCCTGCTCATACGGGCGCTGTATGGCTGGGACCCGCTGTTCGACTGGGACGCGATCATCACCGTGGCGCTGATCGTTATGCCCGTCGCCTTCATCGTCGGCATCGGCTGCTTCGACTACTGGTTCCGCTGGGCCTCGGGCGCACCGACGATCCCCGAGGACCACTCCGGCCACGGCGCCACCCGCTGGCAGGACTACTTCAAGGTGAACACAGATCACAAGGTGATCGGCATCCAGTACATCGTCACGACCTTCATCTTCTTCATCATCGGCGGGCTGACGGCGATGCTCATCCGCGCCGAGCTCGCCCAGCCCGGCACCCAGTTCGTCGACCCGAACACCTACAACGGGCTGTTCTCGGTGCACGCCTCGCTGATGATCTTCCTGTTCATCATCCCGGTCTTCGCCGGGATCGCGAACTTCGTGATCCCGCTCATGATCGGGGCGCCCGACATGGCCTTCCCGCGCCTCAACGCGCTCTCCTTCTGGATGCTGCCGACCGCCGGGGTGATGATGGTGGCCAGCTTCTTTGTCGAGGGCGGCGCCTTCGCGACCGGCTGGACGGCATACGCCCCGCTCTCGACCGAGACGCCGCTCGGCCAGCAGTTCTTCACGGTCGGCGTGCAGTTCGCAGGCGCGTCCTCGATTGCGACCGGCCTCAACTTCCTGGTCACCATCATCACGATGCGCGCTCCGGGGATGACGTTCTGGCGCATGCCCCTGCTCGTCTGGGCCAACTTCACGACCTCGCTGCTCGTGGTGATCGCCACGCCGTTCATCGCCGGGTCGCAGTTCTTCGTGCTGCTCGACCGCTCGCTCGGCACCCACTTCTTCGACGCCGCCGCCGGGGGTGACGTGCTCCTCTACCAGCACGTCTTCTGGTTCTACTCCCACCCCGCCGTCTACATCATGATGCTGCCGGGCTTCGGAATCGTCAGCGAGGTCATCTCGACGCACGCCCGCAAGCCCATATTCGGCTACCGCATGATGGCGTTCTCGCTCGTGGCGATCGTGATCCTGGGCTTCACGGTCTGGGCCCACCACATGTTCGTCTCCGGGATGGCCGACTGGATGCGGGTGCCGATGATGATCACGACGATGCTGATCGCGGTGCCCACCGGCATCAAGATCTTTTCCTGGCTCGCGACACTGTGGAAGGGCGCGATCCATCTCACGACGCCCATGCTGTTCGCCCTGGGCTTCATCACGATGTTCACCCTCGGCGGGATCAGCGGGATCATGCTCGGCGTCATCCCGGTGGTGATCCACGTGTCGGACACCTACTTCATCGTCGCCCACATCCACTACGTGCTGTTCGGCGGCAGCGTGTTCACGATCTTCGCGGGCATCTACCACTGGTTCCCGAAGATCACCGGGCGGATGTACGACGAGACCCTCGGCAAGCTGCACTTCTGGCTGTCGTTCGTGTTCTTCAACCTGACCTTCGGCCCGATGCATTTCGTGGGCGTGGACGGCATGCCGCGGCGCGTGGCGGACTACGCCGACGAGTTCGCGACGTGGAACGCGATCATCTCGGTGTCGAGCTTCCTCTTCGGCCTGTCGTTCCTCGTGTTCCTCTACAACATGATCACGAGCTGGCGCAACGGCCCCAAGGCAGCGGCCAACCCGTGGCGCGCCCATTCGATCGAGTGGCAGGTGTCCTCGCCGCCGCCGATCTTCAACTTCGACGAGATCCCGACCGTCGTCGGCGGCCCCTACGAGTACGGCGTCCCCGGCGCGGTGCACGCCGTCTTCAAGGACGCGCCCGTGCCCGCCAAGGCCACCCCCGCCCCGGCCGGAGGCGGCGGTGCCCCACCGCCGGCCGAATGACCGAGACCAAGAGCATCCTGGTCGTGGCGAACGAGACCGTGGTGGGCGAGGCACTGATCGAGGCGGTCAAGCGCCATGCCGCCGAAGGCACCGTCGCGGTGCACGTGATCTGCCCCCAGAACGAGCCCAAGCACGGCCACGTGATCTACGAGGACGCGGTGCGCAGCGCGGCGGAGAACCGCCTGGAGATGACGATTGCGCAGCTGCACGAGGGGGGGATCGAAGCGACCGGGGAGGTCGCGGACCCCGACCCCTACTCGGCGATCATGGACAGCCTGGGTGAGCATGATTTCGAGGAGATCATCATCTCGACCCACCCCGAGACGCGCTCGGGCTGGCTGCGACAGGACCTCATCACCCGCGTCCAGCAGGCCACCCGCCGGCCCGTGGAGCACGTGGTCGTGGACCTGGACGCAGACACCGACGAGGCGAGCCGGACGCTCGTGGTGGCCAACCAGACGGTCGGCGGGCGTGCGCTGATCGAGAAGCTCGAGGAGCTCGCCGCCGAGGCCCCGCGCCGCTTCATCGTGATCTGCCCTCAGCCCGAGGAGGGCGGCGAGGGCGCAGCCTCGGAGCGTCTGGCGCAGACCCTCCAGGTGCTTCAGGACGGGGGCATCGAGGCGATGGGGCAGGTCACCCACCCCGATCCCTTCACGGCTGTCCAGAACGCGCTGGACTTCTACGACATCGACGAGGTCGTGATCTCCACCTTTCCCGAGGCTCGCTCGGGCTGGATGCGTGCGGACCTCATCGAGCGCGTGCAGCAGTCGACCGCCAAGCCGGTGCACCACGTCGTGGCCGGCGACGGCGAGGAGGCGACCCCCTGATGGAATCGGCATCGGTAGCCGTCGGGCACTCCCCCGGCGGCGAGCACGAGCACCACGGCCCGCCAGAGGCCAACAAGAGCTCGCGGGTCGACGCACCCCTTCTCGGGATGTTCCTCTTCATCATCTCCGAGGTCATGCTCTTCGGAGCGTTCTTCACGGCCTACTTCTTCATCCGGGTCGTGGGCGACTCCCCGTGGCCGGCGCCGGGCGAGCACCTGCCCGTGGTGGTGGCCGGCATCAACACCGCGATCCTCGTCTCCTCGAGCTTCACGATGCATTGGGCGCTCGAAGGCGCGCGCAACGAGAACCGCGCCGCGCTCAGGGTGGGGATGCTGACCACGTTCCTGCTCGGCCTCACCTTCCTGTGCATCCAGATCAACGAGTACGTGTTCATCGGCTTCGCCCCCGCCGACAACGCGCAGGGCTCGATCTTCTACGGGCTCACGGGCCTGCACGGAGCTCATGTGTTCGTCGGGCTCACCCTCCTGGCAATGGCCACCATCCGCGCCTTCCGCGGCCACTTCACCACCAAGGAGCACCGCGGGATCGAGATCCCGGGCATCTACTGGCACTTCGTCGACGTGATGTGGATAGTTGTCTACACGGTCATATACGTCCTTTGATCGATCCTCGGCCGCCGTGCTGAACCCGCTTCGCTCTGAGCCAGAGGCGTTCAGGTTCCTGCTCTGGGTGGGGGCCATCGCGGTCCTCGTGATCGGCGTC
>JBPCJI010000101.1:0-8449 GCA_051005475.1 Thermoleophilaceae bacterium | reverse complement strand
GCGAGCCACGCGAGATCGGCCATGCTCCTCGAGCCGGTGCCCGAGGCCGCCGGCCTCACTGCTTCCATTTGCTCCGCGGCTCCTGAAACGGAGCGCCCCGCCCGGTCAGGCCTTGGCGAGGGTGGTGGTGCTCTGCTTGGCGTGCTTGAGCGTGTTGAGGAAGAGCGTCTTGTCGATCCGACCCTGGAAGATCGGTACCCCGAGCTCCATGCACTTCGTGATGACCTCTCTCCGGTGCATTCCCGCCTCGCGACCGAGCTCCGTGGGCGTCAGGTGGATCGCCATGTACTTGCTCCTATTCCTCGCTGATTGCGGTGCCCTGCAATCTACTCATTGTGGCCGACGTTGCAACCTTTTCTGTCGCGTTCGCGCGCGGCGTGTCGGGACTGATCGACTTGGGTTACCCTTCGATGGGTAGGGGAAGCGTCGAGTCTGGGGGGGATTCAAGAGCGATGAGCGTCGCAGGGCTAGCGTCCCTGAATGCCGCGGCCGCCGGAGATCGCGAGCTGGTCCGCGCGGCGCGCGCGGGCGAGGACGAAGCCTTCGAGGAGCTCTATCGCCGCTACCACGGGCAGATCGCAGCCTTCGCCCGGCGATTCGTGCGCGACCATGGGCGTGCCGAGGATGTTGCGCAAGAGGCTTTCGTCTCGGCTCTGCGGCGGATGCGCCAGACGGAGTGCGAGATCCAATTCAAGCCGTGGATCTACGAGATCGCACGCAACGCGGCGATCGACAGCCTTCGTCGCGCCGGGCGGGCCGAGGAGGTGTCCTTCGAGGTCCACCACACCGTCGTTGATGCCGTGCAGCTCGCCGGCCCCGCCGCACCCGAAGCGTCCGTGATCGACAGGGAGCGCTTTGAAAACTTTCGCGGCGCTCTCGAGGAGCTCTCCGACAGCCACCATCGAATCATCGTGATGCGGGAGCTCGAGGGACTGTCCTACCGCGAGATCGGCGCGCGCATGGATCTGAGCCCGGCCGCCGTGGAGAGCACGCTCTTCCGGGCGCGCCGCAAGCTCGGGCACGAGTACGCGCAACTCGACACGGGACGGCGGTGCCAGTCGATCGGAGCTGTGATCGCGCGCCTGGCAGAGGGAGTGGAGTCAAAGCCGGATCGTGTGCGGCTCGACCGTCACGCGCGAAGGTGCGCGAGATGCCGTGCCCGCGCTCGCCGGTTAGGTGTAGAGCCGATGCTGGCACGCTCGGTGCGTCGCCGGGCGGCGGCTCTCCTGCCGCTGCCGGGCTTCCTGCGGGCCCGTGGGCTCAACTCCGTATCTGCGCCCGGGGCCTCACGCGCTCACCAGGCGGCCGGCTCGATGGCGAGTCCCGCTTTTGACACCGCCGTCCAAGGCGTGGGCAAGGCGGTGGCCGTGGTGGCCTCGACGCTCGCGATCGGAGGGATGGGCGCCACGCTCGGCGGCGTCGGGCCGCTGGCGGTCGACGGAAGCCGGACGCAGGGCGAGGATCGCACTGGGGAGCGCGAGTCCAGCCGTGGCACCGGGCGCGATCCCGGGGCGCGTGGCGGACGCCTCGGGCGCCGCCTTTCCGGCCCCGTCGGCCCCGGTGCGGAGAATTCCTCCCCCTCCCGGGGCGAGCGCGGCGGTCGCCGGGTGGGCAACGAGCCGGGGCGCCTCGCGCCGGCGCCCTCCGACGCGCGCTTCCCTTCGCTACCGCAGGTTCCAACCTTGCCGCCGAGTGACGGTAGCGCGCGCTCGACCCCGGTTCCCGGCGTCCAGGCAGGGCCCGCGCCTGAACTGTCAACCCCCTCCTTGCCGCCCGAACTGCAGGCGCCGCGCCTGCCTGGGGCGCCGGCTCTCCCGAGCGACGACGGTGTGAGCGCCCCGGTGACAGCCCCGCCCGACCCCGTCGGTGCGGTGAGCCGGCAGCCGAGCCCCAACCTCCCTCCCGTCTGACCTTGGGGCCCCGGCCTCCCCGCCGCGAGTACCCTGGGCCGCATGCCGAAGGGCACCCCCGGAACGAGCCGCGAGGGCGACTCCTTCATCGAGTCGCTCATGGACAGCAGCCTGTACTCCATGGGCGCCTACTTCTCTGACGAGCATCCCGATCTCGTGGATGAGGTCATCGCGCAGAGCGAGGGCATCGAGCACGCGGGGATCCTCGTGTACGCCGAGAGCCACGCGCTGACCGTCGAGGCCTGCTTCGAGACGCTGCTGACCGGCCTGGCCGTGCGCTATTACAACGCCGTCGCCGGTTGAGGAAGCGTGGCACGGCTGCGACGGGTCAACTGCTCGGGTCCTGGCATCTCCCGACGGCGCAGGGGGCGCGGGTTCGAGTATCGCGACGAGGAGGGGCGCCGGGTCAGCGAGCCGGAGGTGATCGACCGGATCCGGGAGCTCGCGATACCCCCCGCCTGGGAAGAGGTCTGGATCTGCCCCTACCCGATGGGCCACATCCAGGCTACCGGTGTCGATGCCGCCGGGCGCAAGCAGTACCGCTATCACGACGGCTGGCGCGAGCGGCGCGATCGCGCGAAGTTCGAGTCGATGTGCGACTTCGGCCGGTCGCTACCCGCCCTGCGGGAGCGGGCCAAGCGCGATCTGGCGCGGAACGGGATGCCGCTGGAGCGCACGCTCGGATGCGCCGTGCGACTGCTCGACAGGGGCTTCTTTCGGATCGGCTCCGAGGGATACGCGGAGGAGAACGACACCTACGGCCTCGCCACGCTTCGCAAGTCCCACGTCACCCTGGTCCGGGGGGCCACCCTGACGTTCGACTACGAGGCCAAGGGGGGCAAGCATCGCCGACAGCCGATCGTGGACCCCGACGCCTACGAGGTGATCGCGGTGCTCAAGCGCCGCCGCGGCGGAGGCCCCGGGCTGCTGGCCTACAAGGCCGGCCATCGCTGGGCAGACGTGAAGTCCGGGCACATCAACGCCTACATCAAGCAGGCCATAGGTGGCGAGTTCACCGCCAAGGACTTCCGCACCTGGAACGCCACCGTGATCGCGGCAATGGCGCTGGCCGTCTCAGGCCCTGCGGCGGGCCGGCCGAGATCCGCGACCCGTGCCGCCAAGCGCGCGGTCGACGAGGTCGCGCGCTATCTCGGCAACACCCCGGCTGTCTGCCGGGCCTCCTACATCGACCCGCGGATCTTCGATCGCTACGACGGAGGGCTGACCATCGGCGGCGTGCTGCCGACCCTCGTGGAGGACACCGACCAGTGGCCCGTGCCCCAGCGATCAGTGGAGGAGGCAGTGCTCGACCTGCTGGCGGGAGACGAGGAGTCGGCCGCGATCGAGCGAGTGGCCTAGGGGTTCCCAGCTCCGGTGGCCGCCGCGCCCAGCCGATCCAGCGAGCGGCGTAGCAGCCGCGAGACGTGCATCTGGGAGACACCCACCTGTTCGGCTATCTCGGACTGGGTGAGGTCGTCGATGAAGCGCAGTTTGAGGATCGTCTGCTCACGGGGGGGGAGGGCACGAAACGCGGGCGCGAGCGCTTGGCCGAGATCGACGAAGCCGTAGCGGGGATCCTCCGCGCCGAGGTTGTCGCCCAAGGTACGGTCGGTGTCACCGTCGCCCGGATGGGGAGCGTCGAGGGTGATTGGCGAATAGGCGGTTGCGGCCTCGAGCGCCTCGACCACCTCCTCGACTGAGAGCCCGGTGTACTTGGCCATGTCCCTCGGCGTTGGAGAGCGGCCCAGCTGCCCCGAGAGCTCGTCCATCGCGTCGTTGACCTGCAGGAAGCGCTCCTGGACCGAGCGCGGCACGTGTATGCCCCACCCCTTGTCCCGGAAGTGACGCTTCAGCTCGCCCATGATGTTCGGCACGGCGTAGCGCACGAAGGGCCCTAGATCCGGGTCGTAGCGGTCGATCGCCCTGATGAGTCCCATACAAGCCACCTGCTCGAGATCGTCTTGGGACTCGCCGGTGTTGCGGTAGCGTGCGGCGAGCCGCTTGGCCAGCGGCAGAAGCCGGTGCACGAGCTCATCACGAGCCTGGATGTCCCCACCCTGATACCTGGAGAGAAGTCGCTGCTCGGACTCGGCGCCGCTGCGAGGCGAAGGCTTCATCGGGGCTTGAGCGCCGGGAGCCGGTGCGGGCGTCGCAGCAGCGGACATTGCAGACTTTGTCCCCGCTCGGGTTTCCGACCAAACACGCCCGCCATTCCTGGCGCGCCAGGCTGCTTTCCGAGCGCGGCTGGGCGCAGGGCGCTACATGGTCTCGGGCCCTTTCGGGTCCACTGCGGGCACGTCGGGCGAATCGATATCCGGCTGCTCCGGCGGCGAGGGCTCGGGGACACCGGGACCGTCGGGCGCCGGCTCCGGCGGGTCGATCGGAGTCTGGGGAATCTCGGGTCCGTCGGGCGGGCCCGGCTCGGGCGCGCTTGGAGGGATGGGATCGGTGATCTCGAGTGTGGGCGTGTGCATGGCCTCTCGGATACCCCTGGGCGCAGCGTCCAAACGCGCCGCGGTCGGTTTGGCGGCCGGTGAGCGGGGTACCGTGCCGCTCGTGCCCCTGACCGCCATCCTCGACGTCGACGGCACGCTGGTGGACACCAACTACCTCCACGCGATCGCCTGGTACCGAGCCTTTCGGGAGCTCGACGTCATCCTTCCGACCTGGCGCATCCACCGTCATATCGGCATGGGAGGAGACCAGCTGGTCCCGGCGCTGGCCGGGGAGGACTTCGAGCAGGAGCGCGGTGGCAAGGTGCGGGAGGTCGAGACGGAGCGCTACCGGGAGCTGATCGGCGAGGTGGAGGTGCTCCCGGGCGCCCGGGCCCTGATCGAGTACCTGAAGGGGGAGGGGCACACGGTCATCTTGGCCTCCTCCGCAAAGGAGCAGGAGCTGGACCGCTATCTCGAATTGCTGGGCGCCCGCGAGCTGGCCGACGGCTGGACCACCTCCGCCGACGTCGAGGCCACCAAGCCCGAGCCCGACCTCGTCCGCGCGGCCCTGGATCGGGCCGGGACCGCTGGTGCCGACGCTGTCATGGTGGGAGACTCCACGTTCGACTGTGAGGCGGCGTCGCGCGCCGGCGTGCGGTCGATTGCCGTGCTCACCGGCGGCTTCTCCAGCGAGGAGCTGCGCGAGTCCGGCGCGGCTGCGGTCTACGAGTCCGTCGAGGAGCTGGTGAGGAGAATCGGCGAAACCTCGCTTGCCGCCCAGGCAAGCACCTGACCTTTCTCAGGGCCGCTTTCGGCGCGAGCGACCTCCTTCCGGGTGTTCGGCTTTCCAGCCCAGGAGTGATCCGGTCGGGTGTATGCATCGAAGCAACACCCAGTAATGCAATTTGACTCGCTGTCCCAGTACGCAACAGAGAAGGGATGAGCAACAAATGAGAGAGACAATCGAGCCGGAATCCGGCAGCGCGCTGGAGGAGCTCACAAAGGACCCCTCGTCGCGCAAGCGCTTCCTGGGTATGGTCGGGGGAGCCGGCGCGGCCGGTGCCCTGGCGATGTTCATGGCCGCTTGTGGTGATGACGACGACGACAAGAAGTCGGCGAGCACCTCGGAGAAGAAGGAGAAGGGCGGTGGCGGCGTTGACCTCGAGATCGTCAACTATGCGTTGACGCTCGAGTACCTCGAGGCCGCGTTCTACGCCGATGTGATCAAGTCGGGTGTCGTGAAGACCAAGGCGGTCGTTGAGGCCGCCAAGATGATCGGTCAGAACGAGCAGGAGCACGTGGACGCCCTGCTGGCCACGGCCATGAAGCTCGGAACCCCGGCGGAGAAGCCGAAGACCGACTTCCAGGCCGTGATCGACGGCGGCGAGAAGATGGTGCTCGAGACGGCGGCCGTGGTGGAGAACCTCGGCGCGTCCGCGTATCTCGGCCAGGCGGGGCGGATCGAGAGCAAGGAGATCCTTGCCGCTGCCCTGGCCATCCACACGATCGAAGGCCGCCACGCGGCGGCCCTGAACACGCTCGTCGGGAAGCCGATCGTGCCGGACGGTGCCTTCGCGAAGCCGGCCTCGATGGAAGAGGTTCTCCCGAAGATCAAGCCGTTCCTGGTGTCCTGAGCGGGCGCCGGAGAAAGGAGACAAACATGTCATCCAGCAAGTTGGTGGCGCCCGAACTGGCGTCAATAGAGCTCAAGGGAATGACCCGGCATGCGTTCATGATGCGCAGCGCCGTCGCGGCGGGCTCGGTATACGGGCTCTCCACGGTCGGGCCGTTCGTGGGCCGGGCGCTTGCCCAGGAGGGCGGCGGTGACGTCGACATCCTGAACTTCGCCCTCACCCTCGAGTTCCTCGAGGCGGCGTTCTATACCCAGGCGGTCAAGAACACCCAGGGCCTGGGCGCAGATACGAAGAAGCTCGCGGAGACGCTCCGCGACAACGAGAAAGAGCACGTCGACGCCCTCACGGCGACGATCACCGATCTCGGAGGCAAGCCGGTGGCAGCACCTGGCGTTGACTTCGGGAAGGCGTTCGCGAACGAGAAGTCGTTCCTCAAGACCGCACAGACCTTCGAGGATCTGGGGGTGAGCGCCTACAACGGCGCCGCGCCGCAGATCGAGTCGAAGGAAGTGCTGGGCGCCGCCGGTTCGATCGTGCAGGTGGAGGCCCGCCACGCAGCGGCGATCCGCTTCGTGCGCGGACAGCCGATCACCGAGGGGGCGTTCGACAAGCCCCTGGAGATGCAGGCGGTGCTCGACGCCGCCAAGCCGTTCATCAAGTCCTAGCTCAGGGGGCGCTTTGGCGCTTCCGGCTGGGACATAGTCCGGACCGAGGGCCGGTGCTGCTGATGCAGCGCCGGCCCTCGGCCGTTCATACCGCTGCCTCGGACCCGGATAGTTCTGACTGACCCGCACCACGAGCGCAGCTCCAGGCTCGACCGCCGGCCAACCGCCGTACCTGGGTCCTCTACAATCTCAAAAGGGGTGTGCGACCGCCAGGAACGGTCAACCCCGAACCTCGGATATGAGGCTCTTCCAGGTCGATACCAGTCACAGCGACAAGGGGGGAACCACCTTTGTGCTGTCCGGAGAGCTCGACCTCTCGACGATCGACCATCTGCAGAGCGCCGTCGATACCGGCGTGGATGGCAGGGGGGGACTCGTGGTGCTGGATCTCCGTGCGCTGACGTTCATGGACTCGACCGGTCTGCGACTGATGCTGCGGCTGAACGAGCGGATGCGACGCGACAAGGGGCGTCTCGTGCTGGTGCAGGGCCCGCGGCGTGTGCATCGCGTGTTCGAGTTGACCCAGGCGACCGAGGAGCTCGAAATCGTGGCGGATCCCGCAGAGATCGGGGCCGGACCCGGCTCGTCAGGCGGAACCGGCTGAGGGCGAGCCGATCCGCAGCCTGAGCCGTTCGGCGCCCGGCGGCCGGTGACCCGGCTCGTCGGCGATCGGCTCGATGCCGATGTGGTCGGAGAGCCGATCGATTACGGCTCCGATGACCGGTAGCTCACTCTCCTGCACGACGGCGCGAGCCCCGTCGGAGACGAGCGGGCCCAGACCCAGCTCGAAGCCCTCGGTCAGGCGCTCGAGGGACAGCTCGATCCGGTCGCCCACGAGATACCGGGGGGCGTGTCGCGTGGCGATCTCGACGGCCAGGAGCGACTCCAGCAACCGGTCGCTCGGCATGTCGGTCTGAGCTCCGATCACCGCCACGATCCGCCTCGCTATCCGCTCCACCGGGGCGGCCCCGTCCTCTGCGCTGCCATTCAGGCACAGCGGGTCCTCTCCCATGCTGAGGCGCATGATCACCTCGGTGCCACCCTCCTGGCCTGGCCGGATCTCGAGTTGCGTGGCGATCCTCTCGATCATCCCGAGACCCAACCCTGGCCGCCCCTCCCGCCGGGGGTCCTCGGGCATGCCGCGCCCGCTGTCACGTACGGTGACGAGCAGCTCGGCAAGCGAGGGGCGAATGGTGACCTCGAGCGGGCCCCCGTGACTCCCGTAGGCGTGTTCGACCACGTTCCCGCATGCCTCTGTCACCGCGAGCTCGGCCCCCTCGAGCGAGATGGGGTCGGCCCGCGTGGCCTCTCCGAGCGCACGCACGGCCTGGCGCACGACGGGCACCGCCCTCGGCTCTGCGGGAAGGCGCAGGTCCAGCTCGGGCTTGCGGATGTCGATTCCGATGTCGATCATGACGTCGAGCGCTCCCGTCGCGGTCTTGATCGGGGTTACGGCCCGCTGGAGAGATCGGCTACCCGCGCGAGGGCGCGCCAAACCCCTGCAGGCCCGGAAGCCGGGGTCTTGCCTCGCCACACCATCCGAGACCGTTTCCCAGGACAGCGCTCTGGGTACCCGTCTAAATGCACCCCCCCCCGATGAAGGAGCGACACGACCATGAGCATCTTCGACAAGATCACAGGCAAGGCCAAGCAGGCGGCCGGCGACGTCGCGGACGACCCGTCACTGCGCCGCCAGGGCAAGAACGAGGAGGCGAAGGGCAAGGCCAAGGAACGCCTCGACCGCGCCGATGAGCGGGCGGACGAAGAGGCCGACCGGGTGGCCGACCTCGAGCGCAAGACCTGAT
>JBPCJI010000100.1:0-4082 GCA_051005475.1 Thermoleophilaceae bacterium | reverse complement strand
CGCACGAGCGCGATGCCTCGCTCAAGCCCGCCGCCGCGCGATGAGCGAGGCCGCGGACCGATGAGCGGGGCCACCGCCCGATGAGCGACGCCGCGGACCTCGAGCTGAAGGAGATCAGCCTGCACGGTCACCGGGTGGCCTACCGCTCGGCAGGGAGCGGTCCCGTGCTCATGCTCGCTCACGGGATCACCGGCACCTCGGGCACCTGGGAGCGCGTCCTACCCTCCCTTGCCAAGCGCTTCACCGTCATCGCGCCCGACCTGCTCGGCCACGGCGAGTCCGCCAAGCCGCGCGGCGACTACTCGCTCGGCGCCTACGCGAGCGGCCTGCGCGACATCCTCGTCGCCCTCGGGCACGACCGGGCCACGTTCGTCGGCCACTCGCTGGGAGGGGGGGTGGCGATGCAGCTCGCCTACCAGTTCCCCGAGCGCTGCGAGCGGCTCGTGCTCGTGAGCAGCGGGGGCCTTGGCCGCGAGCTCGGCCTGGTGCTTCGCGCGGCCACCCTGCCCGGCTCGGAGTGGGTCATCCCGCTGCTGGCGAACAGGGGCCTGCTGGGTGTCGGCAGGGCTGTGGGCGGCGCGCTCTCGCGCGTGGGGCTGCGCGCCGGCACGGACATCACTCAGATGGCCCAGGGCCACGCCACGCTCTCAGACCGCGAGACACGGGCCGCGTTCGTGCACACGCTGCGCACGATGGTCGAGCCCTCGGGTCAGCGTGTGGATGCCTCCGACCGCCTCTACCTGGCCGAGCACGTCCCGTTCCTGATCATCTGGGGCGAGCGCGACAGCATGATCCCGGCGGCCCACGGCCGCGCGGCGCACGAGCTCATGCCCTCGAGCCGGCTCGAGGTGTTCCCCGATGCCGGCCACTTCCCGCAGATCGACGAGCCCCAGCTCTTCATCGAGGCGCTGACCGACTTCATGGACACCACCGAGCCCGGCGAGATCGCTCCGGAGCGATGGCGCGAGCTGCTGCGGAAGTGAGCGAGGCGGTTTGGAGACGAACTTCCCCATCTACGACGGCGACCAGGCGTCGCAGCCCAAGTCGACGCCCTCGTGGAAGAACTCGTCGCCGTCAGCGTGAACGTGCCCACTCGCTCCTGAGGCCTCCCCGCTGGGACGCCACCGCGCGCGCACGTCTGCAGTCTTGTCAGCCCCGACGCCACAGGAATCGGATCTGCGCGATCACAAGAGCGGCAAGCAGCAGGGCGCCAACCACGATCCCGATGATGGCGATCGTTGATAGCCCTCCCTTATCCGGGTCACCGACCTCCAGCCCGATGGGCAGACGGGCTGATCAGCTCTCGCGCTCTCGCGGGTCCGGCACCGGGCCGAGTTCACTTGGATCGAGGAGGAAGCGTCCGTAGAAGGCCATGAGCTTTACGCGGAGGTGCCAGAAGGCGCTGCCGGTCAGCTGACTGACGCGACTCCCAGCGATCACGTCGTGGTGCATCGTGACGGGCATGTAGAGCAGCCCGGCTGATTCCTCGCCATCCTCGCCGGCGGGGAGATAGAGAAAGTTCATCAAACGGTCGAGCCGCAGGAGAGCGACGTTCTCTTTGGTGACGCCATGTCCGGCTGTGAGAAGCTCTTCGATGGGCCGGATGGGTACGAGGATCCGCGCCGGGTGGCCGTACGGGCCCGATGCTTGGGCCGGCCCCTGCGAGGCGATTGCACAGGAGGGACTGATGAGCATCGCCGGCCCGGCGTCGAACGGGCCGGTGATGAAGCGTTGCTGTCCTTCTGGGACCACGATCGCGTCCGGCGGCGCGGCGAACCCGATCGGGACGTCGTCGAAGATGTCGCCCTGGAGCACCTGCTCGGACCAGGGCGCGACGTAATAGTCATCGTCATCCGGTCGCCGAAGCTTGCGCGTCGCCATTGATACTCAAGCCTAGGCCTGAGTCGGACGGCTGTGGACGGGACGGCTTTCCAAGCCGCCCCGCTAGAGGGTGTCGCCAGTGACGGCGTGACCCTTCACATTGATCCGTGCGTCCTCTGGGAGTTCCGTGGGGGGCGCGTAGTGCTCGAACATCTCCCGGCGCATCCGCTCCACTTCTTCGCGGGGAAAGCGTCGAAAGCCGGATCCCGGCAGGCGGATGCCGTGGAGCAGCCCTTTCTGCTCCCAGTTACGGACCGTGTTCTCGTGGACGCCGAGGTCCTTTGCTGCTTGGCGCACGTTGAGGAACTCCGTAGTAGCCATGTCGACACTTCTCCTTAGGGCTTGGATCGGACATCAATATAGCCGTAGTTGGTGGGTTTGTCGAGCTTGTGGACTTTGATATACTTTGGGTAGATGTGCGGCGCCTTTGGCGTAGACGAGTACGGTCGTGTCGAGAACGATCACCCGTGCCGGGCCCGGTGGGCGTCGAGCTCGGCCTTCAGTCCCGGCGGGTCCGGCACCGGCATGTCGGGCGCCTCCAGGACGCGCCGGGCCGCGGCGCGGCGCCGGCCGTCAGGGCTTGCCAGCGCGCGATCGATCGCCTCACGCACCACGGTCGCCACGGAAACGCCCCGTTCACGCGCCAGCGCGGTGATGCGTCGATGCCGCTCGTCGTCGAGCAGGATCTGCAGGCGATGCTCGAGCCGCATGCTCATACATTCGCATGTGCTGGTGGAGCTCCCGGCTCCTCCCTAGTGTCGCACTCTGACCGGCCGGTGCTACACTAGCCGGGTGCCGACCATCAAGCCGCGCTACACGTTCACCGACACCGGCAACCTGAACGAGCTCTTGAACGCGGCCGCCCGCCGCTGGCCGGAGATCACCGACCGTAAGGAGCTGTTGCTGCGCCTGGCACGCGAGGGGCACGACGCGCTCCGGCTCGGCGAGCTGAACCGATCCGCCGATCAGCGGCGCGAGCAGGCGCGGGCGGCACTCGAGCGGATCCCGGCGCTCGTGGACGCCGATCGCCTCCTCTCAGACCGCGCGTGGGAGTAAACGATCCCGCGCGGCGCTGGCTGCTACTCGACAAGTCCGCGCTAGTGCGCGCCGGCGAGCTTGACCCCGCGCTGGGCGAGCCGTGCCTGTGCGCCGTCACCCGCTTCGAGGTGCTCTACAGCGCCCGCTCGCCAAAGGCGTTCGGGCAGCTCGAGACCGAGCTCGACGCGCTGCACGAGCTGCGCACCGACGGCGAGACGATCGAGATCGCGCGCACCGCCCAGCGCGAGCTCGCGGCCGGCAGCAACCACCGCGTCCCGCTCCCCGACCTGCTGATCGCAGCCTGCGCCCAGCAACACCAGGCCGCTGTGCTGCACCTCGACCGCCACTACGACACCCTCGCGCGCGTGATGGCGTTTACCCCGGTGCGGCTCGAAGTCTGACTGCGGCGCTACTCCTCCTTGGCGTAGTTCTCGAAGCCGCTGAAGTCCAGGAAGACACAGGTCTCATCGCCGATGATCTCCGCGTCGTGACCCGGCTGGATCGAGACGACGTCGCCCGGCCCTGCCTCGCCCTCGGTGCCGTCATCCATGAAGACGCGCATTCGGCCCGACAGCATGTAGCCCAGGTGCGGGGCCTGGCATGAGTCGGTCCCGGCGATCGGCTTGACGTTCTCGGACCAGCGCCATCCGGGCTCGAACTCCGCCCTGCCGACGATACGGCCGCCGACGCTCACCACGTCCGCCTTGCCCTTGCCCTGGAACGGGCGGGTCTCGTCTGGCGAGTCGAAGTTCTTGAACTCTATGCCTGCCATGTGATGCACCTCTTCCTGAAGCCGGGGGTGGTCGACGACGGTCTGCGCCAGCCTACCGCCCGCCCGCCCGCCGCGTCGACTTTGACCTCGGTAGCGGGCTGCCCTCGCGGCCAGGCCTTAGCGTTTCGCCCATGCGGCGGCCAGCCCGAGCGATGGTTGTGGCCCGAGTGATGGTTGTGGCCCGAGCTGATCGCCCTGCTCGACCTGCGCGTGGGGGCCTCCGGCGTCCGGGCCGTGCGCGTGCGTTACCTGCCCACCTACGTGCGCCGCCCGGACTTCACGGTCGTGCGAGCCCGGGGGCCATCGCGCAGGCGCACGAGTGCGGTCGGAGGGGGATCACAGCGGGGGGTTCCAACTCGAGAGGATCGCCGACCCCAAAGACCGAGGGGGG
>JBPCJI010000099.1:0-3694 GCA_051005475.1 Thermoleophilaceae bacterium | reverse complement strand
AGCCGCTGCAGCTCGAGGACTGCTCGCGCGTGCCGGCAGAGCTGCGCATGGGCTACAAGCTGCTACGCAATGCCAACTGTCTGCCGCCCGAGCTCGAGGCCAGAAAGGAACTCGCCAGGCTCGGCCCGCTGATCGCCGCCACCGGCGACCCGGAGGAGCGGGCGCGGCTTTCGCGGATGCGCGCCGACGCCGAGTTGCGCTACCAGCTGCTCGTCGAGCACCGCCGTTGACTGCTGCTACCGCTGTGGACACCAGCCATCGGAGTCGCCGTTGCCAACGGAACGCGCGTTGATGAGGCGCAACGTCGAGAGGCGCAACGTCGAGCGGCAGAAGGGTTGGCTCGTGCTGAGCCCCCGCGCGAAGCAAATCGTGGCGAAGACGGGTCATGCGGTCGAGGAGGATGACCCGCAGCTCGTCATCGACGTGATCCGTGACACCGTGAAGGACGCTGGCTGAACGGGCGACACGGCCCGTGTGCACGTACGATCTGCGGATGTCAGTTCAGCCTGTGCGCACTGCCCTGCCACGCGAGCCGGCGCCGCGCCTCGGGCGGCTCTATGCGCGAGTGGCGCCACAGACGCCGTTGCTCCCGCGTGCGCTGCTGCGCGTGGTCAACGGCCTGTCACCCGCCTCTCGGCTCCGCCGAACCGCGCTCGGTCAGATCGCGTTCACGAATTACGATGCCTGGTGCCGCGAGGACGCAGCGCTTGCTCTCCTTCCCTATCACCCGCGTGCAGCAATCCATGTGCCGCCCGAGCTGACGATGCTCGGCTTCGATTCTGCCTACGTCGGACACGACGGGCTCAGGGACTACATGCGCCAGTGGGCGGAGACGTGGTGCGAGCTCTCTATCACGCCAACAGCCATTTTCGATCATGGGTCTGAGCTCGTCGTCCTTGCTGTCATGCGGGCGCGTGGGCGCGACAGCGGCGTGCAAACCACGACCGACCTGCCTCAGCTGATTCGATTCGCGCCCGCCGACGGACGGGTCATCGAACAACGGGTCTTCATGTCAACGGAGACCGCTACGGCGGCCGGCGTCGACCTGTCCTGACCCGAGAAGCGGATTCCGCGCCAATGACGGCGGTCGACGTCCACCAGCACCTCTGGCCCGAGGAGGTCCTGCGAGTGCTCGAGAGCCGCGCGACGGCTCCTCTAGCCCTCTGGCGAAACGGCCGCTGGCAGGTGCGGCCCGCCGCGGAGCCGAGCTTTACGATCGATCCCGCCGATCACGACCCCGAGGAACGCGCCCTGGCGCTCCCCGGCGCCGGTGTCGATCGCGCGCTCCTGTGCCTCTCGTCCCCCGTGGGTATCGAGGCGCTGCCCGGCCCGGCCGCGCTTGCCGGGACCACCGCGTGGCGCGAGGCCGTGGCCACGCTCCCGGCCGCGCTCGGCTGGTGGGCCGCGATGCCGCTCAGATTCCCCCCGAGCGAGCAGGCACAGATCGTGCACGAAGCGCTCGCCGCGGGAGCGGTCGGGCTGTGCCTGCCCGCCGGGGTGCTCTCGTCCCCGTCCTCGGCTGAAGTATCACTGCCCCTACTCGGTGCGCTTGCCGCCGCGGGCGCTCCCCTGTTCGTCCATCCCGGGCCCGCGACCGGTGGGCCGCAGGACCCCGACTGGTGGTCTCCCACCACGTCATACGTCGCCCAGCTTCACGCCGCATGGTTTGCGTTCCACGCGGTCGTGCGGCCCGCGCTCGCGAACCTGCGCGTGATCTTTGCGCTGCTCGCAGGGCTCGCGCCGCTGCACGCCGAGCGCGCCGCGCGCAGGGGCGCCCCCGACCTCCAGCGGACAGCGCTAGAGGACCCACTCTGCTTCTACGACACCTCTTCCTACGGCCCACGGGCGGTGCGTGCGTTGGTCGGGGTCGTCGGGACCGGGCCGCTCGTCCACGGCACCGACTACCCCGTCGTGTCACCTGCGGGCGACCCAGTGGCACAGGCCCTCGGCCAGCCGACCGCCGACCTCGTGCGCCGCGACGGCGCGGCCCGCGCGCTCGGCTACGCCTAGGCCCCGGCATGAGCGAAAGCGCCACGGCCGCCTTCGCCTGAACCCCGAACACGCCTATTTACAGCCCTTTCCCAGCGCCCCCGGCAGGATTCGAACCTGCGACCTAGGGATTAGAAGTCCCTCGCTCTGATCCACTGAGCTACGGGGGCCTGCGGGGATCATGGCCGGTCGAGGCAGTGAACGTCCATGGGCCGGGGCAGGAGGCCGCGATGGTGATCGGGGTCGAATGTGTCAGTCGTCGGCTGAGTCGCTCGGTGCCGAGGCGGTGACTATCCAATTCGAGGCCCCCGCGCGAACGCCGTCCGGACCCTCGAACTCGGCCAAGCCCTCGCGCAATGCGGCGTGCACCTCCCCGTGGAGATGCGCGGCTCGATCGCCGGCGAGGCGAAGGATCTCCCCCGCCGGGCCGAGGCTCATCACGAGATCGATCGCCTCGTCCACGTCGTGACCGATGAGGATCGGGATGTCGCAGCGGCGCAGGTCTATCTCGGCGAAGCCGGCATGGAGAAGGATCTCGCTCGTCGTGTCGGCGTCGGCCATGGAGAAGGGGCCGGGCCCGCACGTGGGCTCGTCGTACTCCTCGGGGCGGCTGACGATCGCCTCGACGATGGTCTGCGCCCGGTAGAGCCAGTCGTTGTCGGTCCGGCGCCGCCAGACGACCATGACGAGCCTCTTATCCGGCGCCAGGGCACGGCGGACGTTTCGCAAGGCGGCCACCGGATTGGCGAAGAACATCGTGCCGAAGCGCGAGAAGGCGAGGTCGAAGGTGTCCTCGAAGGGCGTGGCCTGGACATCGGCCACCAGGAAGCGAGCGTTTTGCACGCCTGCATCCGTCGCTTCGTCGCGCGCGGTCTCGATGAACCGGGCCGCCGCGTCTACGCCTACCGCCTCCCCGTCGGGTCCGACGAGCTTCGCGATCCGCTGCGTCGTATCACCAAAGCCGCAACCGATGTCCAACACCCGCTGGCCGGGTTGTGGTGGCACGAGGCGCAGGGCCTCCTCGCCGTGCACGCCGAGGCCCGTCGTGACGATCTCGCGAAAGCGCACGAAGCGGTCGTAGAGGGGTCCGTCCCAGGCCTCGATCGCCTCGGTGTTGGCGTCGGTGCTGTGGTGAGCATGGGCGCTGCTCATCGCCCCACCTTACCCGTCCCCCGACGTCGTTGGGAGTGGCTAACTCCTGTGCAAACGCCACCCACAAAGCCCCAGGTACGAGGCCCCGGAGGGGCGACTCGAGCCTGAGGAATCGGGGCGCCCGGATTTGAACCGAGGACCCCCTGCTCCCAAAGCAGGTGCGCTACCAGGCTGCGCCACGCCCCGACGCACTGCCAGTCTACCCCCCGGAACGGCACAGGCGGTCCGGCTGCGCCCGCGAGGAGTCAGGCCCGCTCCGCCTCCACGCGGTTGTCGTTGAAGGTCGGCGCGTTCCCCAGCGAGGTCAGCCGCTGCGAGGTCGTCACCTGCCCGCTCGCGCCCCCCTCGTAGTCCCCGCTCCACCATCCAGCAGGATCGTGCGTGCCTTCGGCCACCGCTCGGGGTCCACCTCGGGGGAGATGCCGCGGGTGGCGACCACGCCCGTGATCCCCGCGCTGGCGCAGATCGTGCGCTCGAGGTCGGAGGCCCCGAGCGCGTTCATCACCCTGGCGCTCATCAGGTCGCCCTGGAGCAGCCCCTGGGTGCCCATGTA
>JBPCJI010000098.1:0-9039 GCA_051005475.1 Thermoleophilaceae bacterium | reverse complement strand
ACTGCCGGGTCTCCGACGTGGCGGACGAGGCGGGCGTGGCCTACGGCCTCGTCTACCACTACTTCGACTCGAAGGAGGAGATCCTCAACGAGCTGTTCCTCGAGCGCTGGCAGATCATGCTCGACGCGATCGCCGAGATCGACGGGCTGGAGGAGGTGCCTGCCCGGGACAAGCTCTACATGGTGGCCGGCTTCATCATCGACTCCTACCGGCACGAGCCGGACCTGATGAAGGTCATCATCGTGGAGGTCACGCGCGCGGCCAACTCCTTCGGGCGCATCCACCTCGAGAAGATCCGCGAGGCCTATGCGGGCATTGCGGGGATCGTGGAGTCCGCGCGCCGGGCGGGTGTCTTCAGGGGGGACATCTCGGCGGAGTTCGCGGCGATGTGCTTCTACGGCGCGATCGAGCAGCTGCTCTCCGGGTGGATCTTCGACCTCCTCCCCCAGACCGAGGAGGAGTTCGAGGCGGCCAAGGGCCTCGTCGTGGATGCGATCTGCGGGGGCCTTGAGGTCTCGAAGCCCGGCGCCCCGGCCGTGTCTGGTTGAATGAGCCGATGGACAACGACCTCGCGAAGCGGCTCATGTGGACCGGTCTCCTGGCGGGCACCGGCGCGGTCGTCTCGATCGTGGCCAATCGGCTCGCCACGATCATCTGGGTCCGACTCTTCGACGAGGATCCGCCCGACGCCTGATGGAGGGCTCGGCGCATGGCGCGAATCAAGCGGGAGGCTCGCCACGCCCGGGCGCGGGCAAGGGCGATTCTCCATTGGCCGCGCTCTCCGGAATCACGGACCGGGTCAGGTCCATGGCAAACGACCGGCTGGGGCCCGACGCGGGTGGACGGCTCAAGGTCGCCGCGGGGGAGAGGCTGAAGTCCGTCGGAGGAGATCGGTTGCCGTCAGGGGCGGGAGAGCGACTGCGCAGCGCGGCGGGCGGGATGGGCGGTCCCGCGGGCGCAACCGTGCCAGCGCCTCCGTTCGAGGAGCGCCCCGAGCTCTACGTGGGCGCGGCCTTCGCCGGCGGGCTGATGCTCGCGGGCGTCATAAGGTTGCTCGGCCGGTGAGGCCCTCGGGGGGCGACAGCTCCGAGAAGTCCCTCGGCGACATCGTCGCGGAGGTCTCCGAGAAGGCCTCCCTGCTCGTCCGCGAGGAGATCGAGCTGGCCAAGGCCGAGGTGATCACAAAGGTCAAGACGCTCGGGAAGGGCGCGGTCGTGGCCGGGGCGGCGGGCGTGTTCCTCATCTTCGCCTTGAGCATGCTGCTGCAGACACTCGCCTGGCTGCTCGCGGACGTATTCGACAACGTGTGGATCGGCTTCGGGATCGTCACGCTGCTGCTGATCGTGGCCGGCGTGGTCGCGGGGCTTCAGGCCAAGAAGTGGCTGTCCACCGGCGCGCCCACCCCCGATGCCGCCATCCGGGAGGCCAAGATCACGCGCGAGACGCTGGAGCAGCAGGGCATCCAGCGCGATCAGCTCGGGCGCTCGCTCGACAGTACGAAGGAGGAGTCGAGGAGCTGATGGCATCGAGCCTGCCCGCAGACCGCAGCCCCGAGCAGATCCGCAGCTCGATCGAGGCCACCCGCCAGGAGCTGGCCTTCTCGGTCAACGACCTGCGCTCCAAGGTCACGCAGCTGGCGGACTGGCGCCGACAGCTGATCGACAACCGCCAGAAGGCGCTGATCGGGGCCGGCGTGGCCGGCTTTGTGATCGGCGGTGGGGTGGCGGCCACAGTCTCGCTCTTCAAGCGCCGCCGCCGCTGAGCGCGGGCGCGATGCCCTAGGCCGGTGCCGCGCCCTCGATCGGGTCCGCGCCTTCCGGGGGCGTGTCAGGCGGGGGCTCCGGCTCGGGCTCGGGGCGGGGATGGATGTTCCGGTACTCGGCGTACTCCCTGATAGCGATCTGAAGCGAGGCGGCCACGGGCACCGCCACCAGCGCACCGAGCACGCCGAGCAGCGCCGCGCCGAACAGCACCGCTACCACCACCAGGAACGGGTTGATGTTGACCGCGCGTTTCTGGATCTGCGGCTGGATCAGGTTGTTCTCGACCTGCTGATAGACGATCGAGAAGATCACCCAGACGATCGTGGCGGTCGGGAAGTCGGAGAACAGCGTGACCACGGCCACGATCACGGCGCCGATGGTGGCCCCGATCAGCGGGATCAGGTCGAGGAAGAAGACGATCACGGCGAGCGGGGCGGCAAACGGCACGCCCAGGATCGACAGCACGATGTACGAGAGCAGCCCCGCCACGCTCGCCTGTGCGAGCGCGCCGGCCACGTAGTTGCCGACGGCCTTGGCCGCTCGCCCCAGCACGCGGTCTATCCGCTCCGCGCGGTCCTCGGGCAGGAACCTCAGTCCCGCGTCGATCCACCGACGGCCGCTCCCGAGCATGAACGCCGTGAGGATCAGGATCGTGACGAGGGCGAAGATCGAGTTGACGATCCCGAACCCCACATCCCGCAGGGTCGAGGCGGCCCCCCCAAGCTTGGCGGGCAGCTTCTCCGATTCATCCTGCAGCGTGCGGGTCACGTCGTAGTCGTTGTTGATGTTCCGAAGCGTCTGGTTGTCGTTCACGAACCGCGTGATGTCGCGCGCGTACTGAGGCGCGTTGTCGGCGAGGTTGTTGCCCTCCTCGACGAGCGGGGGGACGATCAGCGCACCGAAGGCAAACGGCACCGCCACCATGCCGAGGTAGACGAGGGTGATCGAAAAGCCCCGCCTCATCCGCCGGTCCAGGAAGTTGACCGGTCCCGACAACGCCACCGCGAGGAAGGTGGCCACCAGCAGCCAGCCGATTGGCCGCCGCAACAGGTAGACGAGATAGAGCGCGATGCCGATCGCGACCACGATCAGCACCGTTCGGGTCACGGCGCGGGGAGACAGGGGGTCGGGTGCAGCCACCGGTCCGGATTCTGGCCCCAGACCCGGACGGCGCCAGGGGCGCGTGTGCGGAAGCGGGCGTTAGGTCAGGAAGCGGGGGGGAACGCACGCCAGCCCGAGCATGCCCGGGCCGGCGTGCACGCTCATCACCGGTCCCAGCTCGCTGAAAAACTCCGGCTCGCGGCCGAAGATGTCCCGGCACCGCTCGACCAGCCGCCCTCCCTGCTCGGGTGCGGCGCAGTGCTGGACCGTCCAGCCGTCGGCTCCGGATTCGTGTTGCTGCTGGGCGTAGTCCACGAGCCGTTCGAACATCCGCGCGCTCGTGCGCACCCGCTCGATCGGGGCCATCTCGCTCTCGATGGTGAGGATCGGCTTGACCTTGAGCGTCGATCCGATCCACGCGCTCGCCGCTCCGATGCGCCCGCCGCGCCTGAGAAACTCGAGCGTGTCCAGGGCAAACCACATCTTGAGCTCTGCGCGCGCGTCACTCACCTCCTTCTCCACCGCGTCGAGGCCTAGGCCCCGGGCCGCCGCGCGGGCACCAATCAGCGCCATCAGCCCGAGCGCCCCGGCGGCGGTCCTCGAGTCCACGACCCGGACGCGCCCGCCGCCCTTTCCGTCGCGCTCGAGCTGCTCGGCCGCCTGCCGCGCGGCGCCCGCAGTGCCGGAGAGTCCCTCGGAGATGTGCACCGAGAGCACATCCCTGCCGCCCTCGAGCAGCGGTTCGTAGGCGGTCACGAAATCGCCCACGGACGGCTGGGAGGTGGTGGGCACCGAGCTCGCGCTGCGCAGCTCCTCGAAGAAGGCGGGAAAATCCGCGATGTCCGACTCCGGCTCGGTGCGGTCGGTACCGAACACGACGTAGAGCGACACGACCGTGATTCCCTCGCGGTCGGCCACCTCCGTGGGCATATAGGCGGTGGTGTCGGTCACGACGGCGACGGAGGTCATCGGCGCGCACCCTACCGGCACTGCCCGGCCCCGCGCGGGTCGCGCCACTAGACTCGCCGGCAGTGGCGAAGACGTTGCTCACCGGCGCGACCGGCTTCATCGGCGCCCACCTCGCCCGCCTCCTCGCGGAGCGTGGCGATGACCTCCGGGTGACCGTGCGCGAGGGCTCGGACACCGGGGCGATCGACGATCTCGATGTGGAGCATGTGCGCTGCGACATCCTCGACCGCCGTGCGGTCAGGCGGGCGCTGAAGGGCGTCGGGCGGGTCTTCCATGCGGCCGGGATGACCTCGATGCGCCCGCAGGACCGGGAGCGCCTGTTCAAGGTCAACGTGGGCGGCGCGCGCACCGTCCTCGAGGAGTGCCTGAGGGCCGGCGTCACCCGCGTGGTCTTCACCTCGAGTGCCGCGGCGCTCGGACCCGCCGCGCGTGGCCAGACGGCCGATGAGACCCAGCTCTTCAAAGCGGGTCACCTGGGCATCCCGTACGTCAACTCCACCCACGAGGCGGAGGTCGAGGCTGTCCGGCTCGCGGCGAAGGGCCTGCCGCTCGTGTGCGTCAACCCGGCGTTTGCCTTCGGGCCCGGAGACACGCATGTGACCTCCACCCGCCTCGTGCGCAGCTTCCTGCTCGGGCGGGTGCCCGCCTACGCCGACGGCGGGATAAACGTGGTCGACGTCCGCGACGTGGCGGCCGGGCACCTCCTGGCCGACGAGCGCGGCACGGTCGGGGAGCGCTACATCCTCGGAGGGCGGAACTTCACCTTCGAGCGCCTGTTCGCCGACCTCGGCCGCCTCAGCGGCGTCGAGCCCCCGCTCAGGGTGCCGCGCAGGATCGCGGCCATCACCGCCTCGGTGTTGCGGATCGGGCCCGGGCACACCACGCTGTCACCCGGGGAGGTACTCGCCGCGAGCCAGTTCTGGACCTACCGCTCCACCAAGGCAAAGCGCGAGCTGGGCTGGAAGGCGCGCTCCCACGAGGACACGCTCGAGGCCACGGTGAGCTGGTACCAGGAGCGGGAGCGGGAGCGGATCGTGCGGGCCCGTCGCTCGCAGCAGCTCCAGTACCGGGTCGCCGGGTCGGCGATCTCGGTCGGAGAGGGCCTTGCGGGGGCGGCCGGGCGGGTGCTGCGAGGGCTCGGCTACCCCTGAGGATCGCCTCGTCCGTCCGGCCAACGCCCCGAGCCTGTGATCGGGAGGCTCTAAGCTTGAGCCGTATGACCGTCGTCTACCGGTCCGAGACGCCCGCCCACGAGCCCGCCGAGCCCGCCTGATGGCGCGCGCCCCAGGGTCCCGCGTCTCGCGCGCCGCCCGCGGCCGCATCGCCGTCCGCCGGGCGTGGCCGGTGATACTGATGGCATGGGAGCGCTGGCAGGCGCTACCCGAGGCCGACAAGGAGCGCTACCGGCGCCAGGCCCGGGAGTACGCCCAGCGGGGGCGGACGGCGGTGGGGCAGGCGCGCCCTCGCGGCCGGCGCCCACCGCGGCGGTTCTGAGTCAGTCGAGCCGGTTCTCGAGCGGGATCGGGCCGGACTGGGCCGGCAGCTCGACCTCGGGGGACACGGGCTCCGCGTCCTTTGGCATCTCGACTCCGAGCTTTTCCGCCAGCTCGCCGGTCTCGTACATCTCCATCACGATGTCGCAGCCGCCGATCAGCTCGCCGTCGATGAACAGCTGGGGAATCGTCGGCCAGCCCGAGATCGCGCTCAGCTCCTCGCGGATGCGGGGGTCTGGCAGCACGTCGAGCGCCGCGTAGCGCACGTCGAGCTCGTTGAGGGCCCCCGACGTGCGCAGCGAGAAGCCGCACCTCGGCTCCTCCGGGGTGCCCTTCATGAACAGCATCACGCTGTTCTCGCCGATCGCCTTCTCGAGAAACTCGTGGATCTCCGCGTTGGTCATGTCAACTCTCTCCAGGTGTCGAAGTCTTGATCGAAAGGGCGTGGATCGCCCCGCCCACCTCTGCGCCGAACACGCCGTAGACCAGTTGATGCTGCTCGATCCGGCTGAGGCCGTCAAACCGGCCCGAGACGACCTCGGCGCGGAAGTGATCGCCCCCGCCCGTCAGATCCTCGACGCGCACGACGGCGCCCGGAAGGGCGGCCTCGATTCTCTCCTTGAGCTGGTCTGCGCTTGGCACACCCAAAACGATAGCGCTGCCGCGAGCAAGCCTTTGCCACAGCCCGAACCCACTGCTATCTTTACTGAAGCAATGGTCACCCTCACCGACATAGCGACGGAGAAGGTACGCGGCTTTCTCGCCCAGCAGGAGGCGGAGGGCGAGGTCGGGCTGCGCGTCGGAGTGCGGGGCGGCGGCTGCTCCGGCTTCCAGTACGCGCTCGCGCTCGATGAGAAGAAGGAAGACGACCATGTCTTCGACCACGACGGCATCCGGCTGCTGGTGGACCCGGCGAGCCTGCAGTACGTGGACGGCTCGCAGGTGGACTTCACCGAGAGCCTGATGGGCTCCGGGTTCGAGGTGAACAACCCGAACGTGGTGGCCGCGTGCGGCTGCGGCTCGTCCTTCCGCGTGGCCGACGAAGAGCCCAGCTGCGGCAGCACCGTCTAGGCCGGTCCGGGCGCCCCTCCCGAGGCGGGCCTACGCCGGCTCGTTGTCGAGCGATCTCCAGAGGTAGAGCGAGGCAAGTGACCGGTGCGGTCGCCACGGCTCCGCGATCTGTGTCAGGTGTGCCTTGTCGGGCAACTCGTCGAGCCCGTAGGCGAGCTGCACCGCGCGCCTGATCCCGAGGTCCCCCACGGGCAGGATGTCCTCACGGCGCAGGTGGAATATCAGGAACATGTCCGCGGTCCACTGGCCGAGGCCCCTGACGGCCGTCAGCTGGGCCGAGACCTCCTCGTCGGGCAGCTCTGTGAGGCGGTCGAGCTCCAGCTCGCCCGCCAGCACGTGGTCGGCGAGCGAGCGCAGGTAGGAGGCCTTCGCGCGCGAGAGGCCGACCTCGCGCAGGCGCTCGGGGTCGGTGGCCACGAGCTCGGCCGGGCTGGGCGGCCTGCCGCCGTAGAGTGCCTCGACTCGGCCGTAGATGGTGCGGGCCGCCTTCGTGGAGAGCTGCTGCCCCACGATCGAGCGCAGCAGGGCGCCGTAGGCCTCGGCGGGGCGGCCGCGGCGCCGGCGGTCCTCGTCGAGCCGGCCATGGACCCGAGCGATGGCGCCGAGGACCGGATCGGCGCCCCGCAGGTGCGCCATCGCCGCGTCGGTGGCGGCCACTGGTGCGGCCCGGCTCCCCGCGCTCGGACGCGGGGTCACGCGGCGACGCGCCGGCTTTCGAAGAATGCGGCCTCCTGCACTCCCAGCGGCGTGGAGGGCGGATCCCCGAAGAGCCACTCGCGGGAGATGCGGTGCCAGTTCGCGGTGGCGCGCAGCTGCCCGAGGACGCCGAGCGTGAGCGCCTCCATGCGGCGGGCGAGCATGGCGTCGGGCGGCATCGTCTGGTGTTTCATCAGCTCCCAGTAGTCCGAGCGCGGGTCACCGAAGTCGATCAGCACCTGCGCCACGAGCGCGCGGTCGAGCGTCCGCTCGCCGTCCTGGCTGTACCAATCGGTGACCGCATGGAAGTGCTCCAGGACCGCCGCGGGCGAGAGCTCGGGGTCGGCGCGGTCAAAGAAGCCCATCCCCGCAAGTTGGGAGTGCAGCCCCTGTGCGTCGTCCTCCATGCCCAGCCGGATCGCGGCCACCTCGGCCTCCACGTGCGGGCGGCCCAGCCGCTTGGTCATCCCGAAGTCCAGGAAGGCCACCCGCCCATCCTCCATCAGCTTGTAGTTGCCCGGGTGGGGATCCCCCGAGAAGTGCCCATTGCGGTACAGCGAGCCGAAGAAGAAGCGGAAGAGGATCTCGGCGAAGCGGTCGCGGTCGGCTCGCGGAAGCTCCTTGATCTCCTCGTAGCCGGCGCCGTCCACCCACTCGGTCACGAGCACTCGCTCACGCGAGAGGGAGGTCACCACGTCCGGGATGACCACGAACGGGTGGCCGCGCCACTCCCGCGCGAAGGCACGCTGGCTCTGGGCCTCGTGCTCGTAGTCGAGCTCGTCGGTGAGCCGCTCGCGGATCTCTGCCGCCATCGCCTTGGCGTTCATACCGGGCGCGATCCGCTTGGCCAACCGCATGATCATGCCCAGGTTCCGTAGGTCCGATCTAACCGCTGCGGCCACTCCCGGGTACTGCACCTTCACCGCCACCTCCGCTCCCGAGAAGCGCCCGCCGTCCCTGTCCCGGAGGGTGGCCCTGTAGACCTGTCCGATCGAGGCCGCCGCGACCGCCTCCTCGTCGAAGTCGGAGAACGCCTCCTCGAGCGGCTCGCCGAGGTCCTGCTCGATCACCCGGCGCATCTCCTTGAAGGGCACGCGCGGGGCCGAGTCGCGCAGCTCGGCCAGCCTGGCCTGGATCCGCTGGCGGGACCGCTCGGGCAGCGCACCGGTATCGATGAAGGAGGCCACCTGGCCCACCTTCATCGCGGCGCCCTTCATGTTGCCGAGCACCTCGAGGATCTGCTCGGCCGCGTCGGCCTGCCTGCGCTCCGCGGCTGCGCGCCTGCCCTGCTCGTCACGGGTGAGGTTCGCCGCCTTCGTGGCATAGTTGCGGGCGGTCTGACCACCCGCGAGTCCGGCCACCTTCGCGGTCCGGCGCACCCGTCCGGTCGGGATCGGTTTGTCCACCTGGCGGGCCATTCCCTCAGGTTAGGGGTCCCTGCCAGCCTCTACCTTCGCGCGACGCTCAGGACGGACCTCACCGTGCGCAGCCCGCGAACGGCAACGCTCACGCCGCGCCTGCCGGGACGCCCGCGCGGGCGGTAGCGCAGGCTCGCGCGCCCGCGCCGGTCGGTGCGGACGGTCTGGCGCCCGAGCCGCACACGCGCCCCGGCCATCGGAATGGACAGCGCTCCCACCCGCCGCGACACGCGGAAGCGCACGCGGGTGCTGCGGCCCAAACTCACCTGCCGCGGGCGGATCGCGACCGCGAGGCGCCCGCAGATCGCCGGAGGCAGCGAGCGCATGAGCGGCAGGCGGGCTCTGAAGCCGCACTCCGCCTCGTTGCGGATCGTCACCGTGCCCGCGCCGTAGCCGCGCAGTGCCTCACCGGCTCTGGCGAAGGCGATCACCCTGTCGGGGGGCTGATCCAGCTCGTAGCGAAGCCCCCACATCTCGGCGGGGCATCCGGCCCTCACCGCTCGACCTCGACGACCTCGACGTCCTTTC
>JBPCJI010000097.1:0-3025 GCA_051005475.1 Thermoleophilaceae bacterium | reverse complement strand
GCCGTGCGCCCGCAGGAGGGCGGCGAGCCCTTCGACCGAGAAGAGCACGATGTGCTCCGGTGGCCGCTGCACCTCGGGCCAGCGGGCCCCCAGCGCGCTGCTCACCGGCGAGCCCGCGTCGGGCGTGAGGATCGCCAGCACGCCCCCGGGCCGCAGCACATGGGCCGCCTCGGTCACCAGTCGGTGGGGGTCTGCCACATGCTCGATCAGGTCGAGCATCGACAGCGCGTCCAGCGAGCCCGCCCCAAGCCCGGCGTCCTCCAGGCTCCCCTGCCAGACCTCGACACCGAGCTCCTCGCGGGCGTAGGCCGCCGCCCACCCATTCAGATCGACGCCCGACGCGTCCCATCCCCGCTCGCCCGCGGCGGCGACCATGAAGCCCGGGCCCGCGCCCACGTCGAGCAGTCGCCCGGGATCCACGAGCCGCTCCACGTGCCCGAGGATCTGCTCGAACTTCTCCGATATCTCCTTGTGGTCGGCAAGGTAGTCCCGGTAGCCGTGAAACATGCCGGCGCCCGGCGGGCCGAAGCCCGGGTCCACGAAGTAGTCCCTGCCCTCGTACTGGGCACCCACCTCGTCGGGCGGGCGCTCGAGGAAGAGCGATGCGCAGGCGGCGCAGCGCCTGAAGACGTGGCCCGAGACCGATAACTTCGGCCGCGCGCCGTCGGCGCCGCACGCCGGACACGTGTGCGTCGCGGTCAGCGGATGCGGCATCGCACGAGCGTGCCCATCAGGCGGGCGCCGTCCGCGGCGGTCAGCTTCTTGCCCTCCTCGCGCGATCGGGCGGAGTAGGTCACCGGAACCTCGTAGATCTTGTGGCCGCCGCGCAGCAGCCGAGCCGGGATCTCGGCGTCGATCCCAAAGCCGTCCTCGGAGAGCTCCAGCGAGCGCAGAACGTCGGTCTCGGCGACCTTGTAGCAGTTGCAGATGTCCGAGAGCCAGCTGTTGTAGAGCATGTTGGCCATCAGGTTGATCGCGCGCCCGCCCGCCACGTACCAGAAGCCGTAGGCGGAGTGGGACTGAAACAGACGCGAGCCGATCGCGGCATCGGCCTTGCCTTCGAGTAGCGGTTCGAGCAACAGGCGAAGCTCGGCGGGGTCGTACTCCAGGTCTGCGTCGAGGATCGCCGACCAGTGCCCGCGGGCGTGCTCCAGGGCGGTCCTGATGCCCGCGCCCTTGCCGCGGTTCTCCTCGACATGGACGACCCGCACTGACTCGGGCCAGTCGCCGGCGGCCAGCACATCGCGCGTGCGGTCGGTCGATCCGTTCTCCACCACCACCAGCTCCACGTCGTCGACCGGGTAACGGGCCTCGAGGACGCGCCCGATCGCGCTGGCGATCGTCGCCTCCTCGTTGTAGGCCGACATGAGTACGGACAGGTCGGCCATGGCCGGGCCGGCGTTCAGCCGCCCGCGACGGCCGGCAGAATGGTCACCTCGTCGCCGTCATTGACGGCCGTGTCGAGCTGGTCGAGGAAGCGGATGTCGTCGCCTCCCACGTACACGTTCACGAAGCGCCTCAGATCGCCATCCTCGGAGATCCGCTCGCGCAGGCCGTCATAGCGCTCATAGAGCCCGTCGAGCACGTCGCGGACGGTGGTGGCCTCCTCCACCGTCGTCTCGGACGCGCCGCCGGTGACGCTGCGCAGCTGCGTGGGGATCTTGACCGTCACGCTCATCGGCGCGGCAGTCTAGTGCGGCTCAAGAGGCCACGGCCTCGAGGCCGAGCGCCTCGCCGAAGGATTCGGTGGTGGGATCGATCTCGTGCGTCTCGAAGCTGCCCCGAACGGCATCGAGAGTCTTGAGGCCGTCGCCGGTGATCAGGAGCACCACCCGTTCGTCGCGCGAGATCTCGCCCCGCTCGGCAAGCTTTGCGAGCGTGGCCGTCGTTACTCCACCGGCGGTCTCGGTGAAGACGCCGGTGGTCTCGGCCAGGAGACGGATGCCGGCGCGGATCTCGTCATCGGTCACCGAGTCGATCCCCCCACCCGAGCTCCGTGCCAGCTCGAGCGCATAGGGCCCGTCGGCGGGGTTTCCGATCGCAAGCGACTTGGCGATCGTGTCGGGCTTCACCGGGCGGCAGACCTCGTGTCCCGCCTCGAAAGCCTGTGCGACGGGTGAGCAGCCGCTTGCCTGGGCTCCGTTGAAGACGGGCAGCTCGGAGTCCACGAGCCCCACCTCACGCCACTCCTCGAATCCGCGGGCGACCTTTGTGAACAGCGAGCCCGATGCCACAGGACACACCACGCGGTCCGGGAGCTCGAAGCCCAGCTGCTCGGCGACCTCGAAGCCCAGGGTCTTGGACCCCTCGGCGTAGTAGGGCCGCAGGTTCACGTTCACGAACGCCCAGTCACGCTCGTCCGCGAGCTCTGTGCAGAGGCGGTTGACATCGTCGTAGTTGCCGCGCACGGACACGAGGTTCGTGCCGTAGACGCCGGTGGCGAGGATCTTCTGCTCCTCGAGGTCGGCGGGCACGAAGACGTAGGACTCGAGCCCCGCGGCGGCCGCGTGGGCGGCCACCGAGTTGGCCAGGTTGCCGGTGGAGGCGCACGCCACCACCCCGTAGCCCAGCTCACGGGCATTGGCGAGCGCGACGGTGACCACGCGGTCCTTGAACGAGTGGGTCGGGTTGGCGGCGTCGTTCTTGACCCACACCTCACCGAGCCCGAGCCGCTCCGCCAGCCGATCGGCCCGTACGAGCGGCGTGACCCCCGCGGCCAGCGCCGTCCGCGGCTGCTGCTCGAACGGAAGGAAGTCCGCATAGCGCCAGATCGACTGCGGTCCCGCCTGGATCCTGCGCTTGACCTCGGCGGCGTCGAGCCCCGAGAAGTCGTAGCTCACCTCGAGCGGCCCGAAGCAGTGCTCGCACACATAGCGAGCCTCCAGCGGGTAGCTCGTCCGACATTCCTTGCACTTAAGCGCCTCTACTGCTGCCATTGCCGTCCCTTCAAATCGAAGAACCTCCGCCGCTTGCTTCGGTGACGGAGGCTCATCTGAAGCGCTTCGTCACATCTCTCAGACCCACA
>JBPCJI010000096.1:0-2629 GCA_051005475.1 Thermoleophilaceae bacterium | reverse complement strand
GAGGGCGAGATCGTGGGCGCGATTGCCAAGGGCGCGTTCATCCGGTTCGGCGAGCAGGGCTTCGAGGGCTTCCTGCCGGCGCGGTCGATGCGCGAATGGTACGAGCTGAACGAGGGGGGCACCGCGTTGCTGGGCCGGGACTCCGGCCGCGCCCTTCGCATCGGCGACCCGGTCGCGGTGATCGTGGACCGCGTGGAGGCCCCGCGCGGCCGCGTCGACCTGGTGCCGGGCGTCTAGGGGGAGGAGCGAAGCTCGATCGTCGATCGCGCGAGCACCGCACCAGACCATCAGAGCCCTCGGCCTCGCGTAACCTCACCCGGCGATGGCCAAGAAGAAGGGCGCAAAGAGAAAGGCGGCACCCGGCGACGTCGCTACCAACCGCCAGGCCTCCTTCCGCTACCACCTGCTCGAGCGGTTCGAGTGCGGGATGGAGCTTCAGGGCTCCGAGGTCAAGTCGATCCGCAACGGCGGCGTGCAGATCAAGGACGCCTACGCCACCCTCAGCGGCGAGGAGGTCTTCCTCCACAACATGCACGTCGCCCCGTATGAGCCGGCGGCGCGCGCAAACCACGAGCCCGAGCGCCCGCGCAAGCTGCTGCTGCACCGCAAGGAGATCGAGCGGCTGGTCGGCTCGACGAAGGAGAAGGGGCTGACCCTCGTGCCCACGCGGGTCTACTTCAGCGGCTCGCGGGCGAAGGTCGAGATCGCGCTCGCGCGCGGAAAGGCCCACGTGGACAAGCGCCGCGACCTGAAGGCAAAGGACCAGCACCGGGAGATCGAGCGGGCGCTGGCCGAGCGGGGCAGATGATTCTCGCGGTCACGCAGCTCACGCAGCGCAGGTAGGCGAAGGTGTCTGGCTCGGCGGCCCGCGAGGGTCGCCGAGCATGGACGCTCGCCGACCTCAGACGTCGCCGAAGTCGCGCTCGATGAAGGTCGCGTCCATCCCGATCGCGAGCAGCACCGCAAGCCCGATGTAGACCGTGGCCACGGCGAACCGCGTGCGCGGCCGCACCCGGTGGTACTCCTGGGAGGCGGGGTCCTTGCGGGCCTTCCAGCGCCGCCAGGTCTCAAGCCCTCCGAAGAGGAGGATCAGCAGCATGATGGGGTTGGGGGCCACGACGGTGAGGGCGATCAGGCCGGCAAATCCCACCAGCCACATCGCGGGCGTGAGCGCCGCCATCGCGCGGCCGCCGTCGAGTGGGAGCACCGGGAGGAGGTTGAAGAGGTTGAGGAAGAAGCCGACGAAGGCGAGCGCCTGGAACAGCTCGTTGCCGGTCAGCGCGTAGATGCCGAGCGGGATCAGCGCGCCGAGCGAGCCGAGCACCGGGCCCGCGAGCCCCACCCGCGCCTCGGCCGCGGCGTCCTTGGGCATCTCCTTCATCGCCACGAGGGCGCCGAGGAAGGGGATGAACATGACGGCGCTGGCCTTGATGCCCTCGCGGCGCAGCTGGAACACGTGGCCCAGCTCGTGGATCAGCAGCAGGAGCACGAACCCGAGCGCAAAGCGCCATCCCCAGATCAGCGAGTAGGCGCCGATCGAGACCAGCATCGAGGCCGAGGTGGTGAACAGCTTCAGCTTGGGCAGCAGCAGGAGGAGGACCTTGAGCTTGGCCCCGAACTTCAGCGCCACCAGCCCGCCGGCCACGATCCAGCCGCCGGCGCGGCGCCAGGGCGGCTTCTTCTGCGTGGGCTCGGGACGGTATCCGGGCGGGTAGTGGGCCGGCGGGTCTGTGGCCGGCCCGGGACCGAGCACCGGCGGCCGGTAGGCGGGGATCTCGGTACGCGGGTTCATCGCGACGAAGTGTGGCAGGAGGATTACGCGGGCTATCCGCTGTGCGCCGCGGCTCGCACCCGCCTCCGGGCCTCGCGGAAGTGGATCACCTCGTAGACGATCAGCGCCGACAGGAAAGCGGCTCGTCTACGGCCAGGATCGTCTTCTTCGCCCCGAGCGCCAGGAGGACGATGGCGGCGATCACAGGCCGCACGCCACCGCCGCCGAGGGCGCCAGCCGCCTCACCGCCTGCTGCACTCCGGCGTCGTTGGAGGCGTAGCCGTAGAGCAGGATGTGGGCCGCGCGGACGACGAGGTAGGCCGCCGCGAACAGCAGCGCGTCATCGCTGAATGCGTGCGGGATCGAGAGCGAGACCACGAACATCGCTCCCATCGCGACGAACATCACGAGGCGCACGTCGTCCCGCTCGGTGTCGAGCGTGTTGGTGAGCCACGAGTACGCCGCCCACGCCCACCACACGACGGCGAGGATCAGGAGCCCGCGCGCGAGCGTCTCCCAGGTCGGGTCCTTGGCGATGTAGGCGGTGACCTGCGTGATCGCAAAGACGAAGACGAGGTCGAAGAACAGCTCCAGCGGGCCCACCCGGTGCTCGGCTTCGCTGAGGTGCTCGCTGTCCTCGACGGCCTCGACGGCCTCGATCAGTACCTGCTCCTCCACCGGGCGGGATGATCGCAGGCGACCCCGCGGCCGCCCGGGGCGGCTATCCTTGAAGGTGCTTCCAGGGGACGACAGGCTTCGACGTGGACGTTCGTGGAGGCAGTTGCGAGTCGAGGTTGCCGGTCGGCCTCGTAAAACAACCGGCAAAAAACCAATTGCGGATGAGAATCACTCGTTCGC
>JBPCJI010000095.1:0-6797 GCA_051005475.1 Thermoleophilaceae bacterium | reverse complement strand
CCAAACGGGATCGACCCCGCGGAGCTGGTGCCCGTGGATGACCTCGGGACCCTCCGCGCCCGCTTCGCCGCCCCCGATGAGCGGCTGGTGCTGCTGGTGGGGCGGCTCGTCTACGAGAAGGGCTTTCAGCTCGCGCTGGAGGCGCTGCCCGGCCTGATCGAGCGCGTGGGAAACGTGCGCTTCATCGTCGCCGGCTCGGGCACCGCCGAGGATGCGTTGCGAGAGCAGGCGCGCGGGCTTGGCCTGGACGGGCACGGTGCCTTTCTCGGCTGGATCGGGGACGACGTCCTGCACTCGCTCTACCGCATCGCCGACCTGACGGTGGTGCCCTCCATCTATGAGCCCTTCGGGCTCGTGGCGCTCGAGGCGATGGCCTCCGGCTGCCCCTGCCTCGTGGCCGACACGGGGGGGTTGCGCGAGGTCGTGCCACACGACGACGTCGGACTGCGCTTTCGCTCCCGCGACCCCCACTCGCTCGGCCAGATGGCGCAGCGGCTGCTCACCGATTCACAGCTGCGCGACAGGCTCGTGGCCGAGGCCTCCGAGCACGTGCTCACCTTCGACTGGGCCGACGTGGCGCGCCGGGCGGCCGAGCTCTACGCCGAGGCGGCAGCCGATCGGGTGCGGGTGCCTGAGGTGCGGGTGCTCTGAGGTCTCGCCAGGACCGGCGCCCGTCCATGGCTGCCGTGGCTGTCCGCCCCCCGGGGGCGGACCCCGCTACCCGGCCAGCAGGACGCCCAGGCGCCGCACCGGCCCGTCGGCCGCGGGCGGCCAGTCGGCGGGGTCGGGCGGCCACCAGGCGTGGGCATCGTGCTCGGGGTCCATCGTGACGTCGGCCCCGCCTGCGGCGAGTCGCGCCAGCCCGACGAGCAGCACGAGGCCCGAGGGCACGCGCACGAGCGCCTCGACACTCAGGTGCTCGGGGCGCACATGCCACTCCTCGTGCAACTCGCGGGTGAGGGTGTCCGCCGGGTTCTCGCCGACCTCGACCGCGCCGCCCGCTCCGAGCGCCCACCGCCCGGCCCAGGTGGCCACCCAGCCCGCCCGCCGCCCGGCGAGCCAGCGCCCGTCTGCGTCGCGCACGACGCACAGCGCCGAGATCGATCCGCGCGCGTCGCCTCCGAGGCGAAGCGCCCAGCGCGCCGGCTCCAGCTCGAGCCTCAGCCTCCCCGCCGAGCAGTCAAAGGCGGCCAGGCGGGCGCTCATGCCGTCGTGGGTGGGCGAGCCGCGCCTGTCAAGCTCGGCCACGGCGGCATCCGCCGCCGCTTGCGCGGGTGCGTCAGGCACGAAGGCCTGCTCGCGCCAGCTCGCCTGCACCCGGGATGCCTCCCACGGGCCGCGGGCGAGCAGGACGGGTGCGTCTTCGGCCACTAGCGGACCGACCTCGGAGGGCCCACTAGCTCCAGCGCATCCGGCGCGGCTCCTCGCGCATCCGGATCACCCGCGCGGGCACTCCTCCGACCACGGCGTTTGCCGGGACGTCGCTCGTGACCACCGCGTTCGTCCCTACGATCGCGTTGTCGCCCACCGTCACGCCGCGCAGGATGCAGGCGCCGTAGCCGATCCAGACGTTGTTGCCCACGTGCACGTCGCGCTTGTAGATTCCCTGGTGGCGGATGGGGCGCTCCACCTCGACGGCCCCGTGATCGAAGTCGATCACCATCACGCGGTCGGCGATCACGCACTCCCGCCCGATCGAGACGTGCTGGAAGGCCGAGATCGTGCACTCCTGCCCGAGCACGGTCTTCGCACCGATCGAGATGAGCCCCTCGTGGCAGCGGAGCTTCGTGCCGTGCCCAACCCACGACCAGCGGCCGATCTCGATCAGTCCCTTCGGTCCGATCTCGAGCACCGCGCCCGGGCCGATGAAGGCGATCCCGTCGGTGCGCAGCCGCCGTCCGTAGGAGGTCAGGTAGCGGCGGCGCGCGAGCGCGGCCAGCAGGCGCGCGTAGCGCAGGTTGAGCATCTTGTTGCGAGCCATGAAGCGAAGCAGCGCGACCGGCCCACCGTGGAGCGGGGCCGGCGACCCCCGGGGCTCGAGCGGCGCAAGGTCCTCGGCGATCGCGTGCAGGGCGTGGGGCGGTGCGGACTCCATCTCGGTGAGTGGATGATAGGAGCGCGCGTGCGGCTACCCGCACCCCTTTGGCAAGCAGTCCGTAACACCGAGCGCTCCGCCGTCTGGGAGAGTCCGCCACATGGCACCGATCGTCACAGCAGCCGACGTGCGCCGGCGCTTCGGCGAGGGCGAGACGGCCGTCGATGCGCTCGACGGCGTCTCGGTGGCCTTCGAGCGCGGGGAGTTCGCCGCGATCATGGGCCCCTCGGGCTCCGGCAAGTCGACCCTCATGCACGTGCTGGCCGGCCTCGACACGCCCACCGGGGGCTCGGTGGTGATCGACGGCACCGAGCTGGCCGGGCTCGATGACGGCGGGCTCACCTCGCTGCGCCGCGACAAGCTCGGCTTCGTGTTCCAGTTCTTCAACCTGCTGCCCGTCCTGACGGCCGAGGAGAACGTCGTCCTCCCGCTGACGATCGCCGGGCGCGAACCTGACGGGCCGTGGCTCGAGCAGCTGATCGACGTGGTGGGCCTCGGCGACCGCCGCACCCACCGCCCGTCCGAGCTCTCGGGCGGTCAGCAGCAGCGCGTCGCGATCGCGCGCGCGCTGGTATCAAAGCCCGCCGTGGTCTTCGCCGACGAGCCAACCGGGAACCTCGACTCCAAGGCCTCCGACGAGGTGCTCCAGCTGCTGAGCCAGGCCGTGCGGGAGTTCGGCCAGACGGTGATCATGGTCACCCACGAGGCCCATGCCGCCTCGTTCGCCGACCGGCTGGTGGTGCTGGGGGACGGCAGGGTCGTGCACGACGGCGCCGCCGGCGCCGAGGATGACGTGCTCGAGCTGATGAAGGCCGTCGCCTAACCGGTGCTCCGGGTCGCGCTCAAGGGGATCGCCGCGCGCAGGCTGCGCGCCGCAGGGACCGTCGTCGCTGTCTTTCTCGGCGTGGCGCTGGTCGCCGGCACCTACATCCTCACCGACACAATCAACCGCTCCTTCGACGACATCTTCACGACCGCGCTGGAGGGCACCGACGTCGTCGTCTCGCCCAAGGTGATCGTTGAGCAGGAGTCCGAGCCGCCGGCCTTCCCGGCATCCGTGCTCGACACCGTCAAGGCGGTCGAGGGCGTCGAGGTGGCGGACGGGGGGATCTTCTCGATCGTCAGGATCACCGACGCGAAGGGGGACACGCTCGGGGCGGACTTCGCCCCCCAGTTCGTCGTCTCGACCTCGCCAAAGCCCTTCGACGTGCTCACCTACACCGAGGGCCGCGAGCCGCGCACCGACGGCGAGGCGGCGATCGACCAGTCCAACGCCGAGCGTGAGGACATCGGCGTGGGGGACACCGTCGGGGTGAGCGGAGAGAAGAGGCTGCGGCGCTACCGGGTGGTTGGAATCAACAAGCTCGGCGACACCGCCACCGGCGGCTCGAGCACGATAACCCTCATCCCGGGGGAGGCCCAGGAGGTGGCCGGCAAGGAGGGGAAGTTCGACCAGATCTCGGTGGCCGCGGCCTCCGGGACCTCGCCGATCGAGCTGAAGCGGCGCGTCGCGCGGGTGGTGCCGCGATCGGTCAAGGTCGAGTCTGCCGCGGAGAAAGCCGAGCGCCAGACGAGCGACATCGGCGATGACCTCGGCTTCCTCAAGGTCGCACTGCTCGTGTTCTCCGGCGTTGCGCTGGTGGTCGGCGGCTTCGTCATCTTCAACACGTTCTCGATCACGGTGGCCCAGCGGATCCGCGAGTTCGGGTTGCTGCGCACGCTGGGGGCCTCCCGTGCGCAACTGCTCCGGACCGTGCTCGCAGAGGCGCTGCTGATCGGGGTCGCGGGTTCGGCGCTCGGGCTGGCCGCCGGGGTGGGGTTCGCGATCGGGATCAACTCCCTGTTCAAGTCCTTCGGGATCGACCTGCCGAACACAGGCACCGTGATCGCCACGCGCACGCTTGTGGTGGCCCTGCTGATCGGTGTCGTGATCACTGTGGTCTCCTCGATGACGCCCGCGCTGCGCGCCACGCGCGTCTCGCCGATGGACGCGCTGCGCGACGCCGCGCTGCCCGAGTCGCGCCGCCGCGGACGCATCACCGCGGCGGTGGCGGCGCTGCTCGGCCTGGGTGGGCTGGTGATGCTTCTGTTCGGGCTCTTCGGCGGTATCGAGTCCTCAAGCTCGGCGGCGAGCCTGATGGGAGGCGGAGCCGCCGCCGTCCTGTTCGCCGTCTCGCTCTACAGCCCACAGCTGGTCAAGCCGCTCGCCGCCGTGGCCGGCAAGCCGATCGAGCGCCTGCGCGGGATCACCGGCCGGCTCGCGCGCGAGAACGCCATGCGCAAGCCCGGCCGGACCGCGGTGACCGCCGCCGCGCTGATGATCGGGCTCGCGCTCGTGGTCTTCGTGACGGTGTTCGCTGCGGGGATCAACCAGTCGGTGGCGAGCGCCATCGACCGCAACTTCACGGGCGACCTCACGATTCAGAACATCGACGGCTTCTCGCCCGTCCCGCAGTCGATCGAGCGGGACGTGAAGGCGCTCGAGGGCGTCGGCGCGGTGTCGGCGCTGCGCTTCAGCGAGGGCGAGGTCAAGGGCCAGCGTGGCCAGCAGGGCGTGGCCGCCGTAGACCCGCAGACCATCGCGCGCGTCTTCAGGTTCGAGTTCACCGACGGCGAGGAGTCCTCGCTCGCGCGGCTCGGCGAGGACGAGGCGATCGTCGACGAGTCCTATGCGAAGTCCAGGGACGTCGAGATCGGCGATACGCTCGCGGTCCTCACCCCGACCGGGCGCCGCGCCTCCTACCGCGTGGTCGCGGCGGTCAAGGACCGCACGGACTTCCTCGGCAGCTTCGTGATCTCCCACCGGGCGCTCGCGCGGGACTTCGGCGAGCGGCGGGATGCCTACGTCTTCGCCTCGGTGGCCCCCGGCGCCGGGTCAGCCGCTGTCCAGAAGCGTGTCGAGGCCCTGATCGACAAGCAGTACCCCTCGGCGGAGGCACTCGACCAGGAAGGGTTGAAGAAGTCCCAGGAGGAGCAGATCAACCAGCTGCTCGGACTGGTCTACGCGCTGCTCTCACTCGCCGTGGTGGTCTCGATCTTCGGGATCGTGAACACGCTCGCGCTATCGATCCACGAGCGCACGCGCGAGCTCGGGATGCTGCGCGCGGTGGGGATGTCACGCCGTCAGGTCCGGCGCATCGTGCGCTACGAGGCCGTCATCACCGCTCTGATCGGCGCCATCCTAGGCACCATCCTGGGCGTGCTCTTTGCCGCGCTGATCTCCCGGCCGCTCGCGGATGAGGGCTTCGAGCTCGCCTACCCGGTAATCACCCTGATCGTGCTGCTGGCGCTGGCGGCGCTCGCCGGGGTGCTGGCCGCGATCGGGCCGGCGCGGCGGGCATCGCGCCTCGACGTGCTCGAGGCCCTCGCCTACGAGTAGCTCATGTTCGGTGGGCCACTGCCGATTGGAGTGGGTGTGCGCCGAGTCGGCCTTGCCCTGCTGATCCTGCCTGTCCTCTCGGGGCCTGCCTCCGCGGCCACCGTCTCGGTGGAGAACGGCACGCTGCGCGTGATCGCCCGGCCCGGGGAGTGGAACACGATCACCGTGGTGCCGCAGGCGGTTCTCGGCGGTGCGCCGGGTCTCTCCGTGAGCGATGGGGGAGCGCCGCCGACCGCGGGCGCCGGTTGCCTTCCGGAGTTGACGCCAGGCAGCGTTACGTGTGGCTCCGAGGGGGTGGCGACCGTCGAGGTGGACGCCGGCGACGGCGATGACTCCGTGCTCGCCTTGACCCCGCTCCCCGCGCGGCTGGACGGGGGCGAGGGGAACGACCAGATCACCGCAGGCGAGGGCGCGGACATGATCGACGGCGGCACGGGGAGCGACTACGGCGACGGCGGCGCCGGAGACGACACGATCCTGATGCGCGACCGCGGGGTCGACAGCGCGCTGTGTGGCACCGGTCGTGACCGAGTTCGCGCCGAGGTGCTCGACACGCTCGAGTTCTCGTGCGAGCTGGTGGACTACGGGCCGCCGGGTCGCGTAGGCAGGCTCGTGCTGAAGACCGGCGGTGGGCGCTTCGTGCCGATCCCCGGTCAGGGCGGGGCGCTCGTGGACAGGCGCATCCTGCCCGGCGTGCTCTACATGATCCGCCGCTACCGGGTGCGCGTGGGTGATGGCTACTCGCTGGGGGGAAACCACGCCGCGCGTGGCGAGCATCCGCTCGGGCTCGCGGTGGACCTCTATCCCGGGCCCGGCGGAAGCTGGCGCGGCGTCAGCAGCCTGGCGCGCTGGGCCGAGCCGCGGCAGAACCGCCCCCGGCCCCCGTTTCGGTGGGTCGGCTACCGCGGTGATCACAACCACGGCCCGGGCAACCACCTGCACCTCTCGTGGCAGCACTCGCCCGGCCGCCGCGGGCGGCCCGTGCGCAAGGTGTGGGTGTTCGGCGTCGGGCGCCCGGCCGGGCTGAGCGCCCTCCCGGCAGGGCCGGCGCCGGCGTACCCGCGCACCTCGGCCGCGCCCGAGGACCGCGGTTGAGCGGCGGGCCGCGTCAAGGCCGATTCCGGGGATCGCCGGGCCGCTCGCGCTCCGCCCCGTCCTACCGACCCCGCTCCGCGTAGGATGCGCGGGCGATGCCCGCTCCCGCACGCACCGCCGCCGAGATCGCCGAGAGCCTGCTCGCCGGAGACAAGCGCGCGCTCGCCAAGGCGATCTCCCTGGTGGAGAACGACGATCCCGAGGGGTGGGAGCTCGTCCGGCAGGTAT
>JBPCJI010000094.1:0-2793 GCA_051005475.1 Thermoleophilaceae bacterium | reverse complement strand
ATCGTTGGTGGACGGGCGAGGCGCTGCGCCGGCGCTACTTCGAGCTGGTGCTCTCAAACGAGCACAACACCGTCGCGTTCCACGACCTCATACGGCGCAGGTGGTTCGTTCAGCGAGGGTGAGCTCGACGTGCGGTGAGCGGTGGGGTGTGTCTCATTCCCTGGTCATATACAGGGAAAGGTGCCACGTCCCGAGCTTAGCGGTCGGGCGGTCACGCCTCTGGCAGTTGCAGCCGCTCGCCGGGGACGATCAGGTCGGGGTCCCCCGACCTGATCACTTTCGCGTTAAGGGTCCAGAGCCGGTCCACGAGGCGAGCGATCTCCGCCATCGAGGCATCCGGCCCAAGCGTGCGCCGGGCGATGCCCCAGAGTGTGTCTCCCGACCGCACGACATAAATCGATCCCTCACCCACGGGTGCCTGCACGGGTGAGGACACGGGAACCTCGCGGCCGCTCCCGCCACCGGCCGAGGCCGGCGTCCCCTCCTGCGTGGGGGCGGTAACGGGGGAGGCGGGCTGCGGAACCTGGCCTTCGGCTGCCCGGTCGGCCCGCGCCGTGCCTTTCCCACGCCGCGCGGGCTCGTCGAGCTCCTCGGTGGGCGCGGCGATCGGGGGCGGCGCAGGGGCGACCGGCACCGGTGGGACGGGGGTGGGCACCCCTTGAGGACCCAGTGCCACCGGCGGAACGGCAGGCGGCGACACGGCCGGGGACTCGACCGCCTGGGGGCCGGCTCCAGGGGGCGGGCCCTGAGGCAAGTCAGCTGGAAGATCAGCGGGCGGCGCCGATGCGCCCGGGTCCGGGTCCGACGCCGGGTCGTCGCCGTCGGGCCCTTCCGGCGTGTCGTCGCTGCCCGGGAGCTGCTCCTCCTCGTCCACGTTCACGCCCTGAGCGCCGCCGGGGTCGGACTGCGTGCCGCCAGGCCCCACCACATCGGGACTCGCCGCCCGCGCGGCCCCGGCCAGCGGAGTCGCCCCGCTTGCCACGACGAGCCCTGTCGCCGCCAGGGCTGCGAGCCGGGGCGAGACGAGCCCCGACGGTGGTGGCGGTCCGGCGAGTCGCACGGAGCAGCAGATCGGGCAGTCGGCTCGAAACGGCAGCGCCGCGTGATCGGCCTCGCCTCGAAGCAGATGGTCGGTCAGTGACATGTGTGCCTTCCCTCCGTAGTCATCGAGCCTCTCCCGCAACCCACTCGGCCTCGAACACCTCGCCGTTTCTCGCGCGGCCGATTTCGGTGACCGAGCCGTCCTTTGCCGACATGCGCCCGATCCGCCGGCCTCGCTTCACGAGCAGGAAGCCCCCCGTCGCGTGTCGCTCCTCTTCCCCATCCCTACCTCCCGTGCCTGCGATGAACCGTGCAGCTTCCATTCCACAGGGGGAAGGGGGCTAAACACAACACGGCGAGGTTTTTACATTCAGCGAACTATGCGAACATGTGTTCGCATGACGTACGTCGAGCTGCACTGCCACTCCGCCTACTCATTCCTTGACGGGGCATCGCATCCGGCCGAGCTGGCGGGGGCAGCGGCGGAGCAGGGGTTCGACGCGCTCGCGCTGACCGACCACGACGGCCTGCACGGGGCGATGGAGCTGGCCCAGGCGCTCAAGCCACTCGGAGTGCGGCCGATCACCGGCGCCGAGCTGACGATGGAGGACGGGGCGCACCTCACGCTGCTGTGTGAGACGCGCACCGGCTACCGCAACCTCTGCCGGCTGATCACCGAGGCGCACGCGGGAACCCGGCCGAAGGAGGGGAAAGACCCACTGCCGCCGGTCACCAGCTACGGCTCGCTCGAGCGTCGCGCCGACGGCCTCCTCTGCCTCTCGGGCTGCGCCCGCCGAGGAGCGCTCGCGCGCGCGGTGGAGGGGGGCCGCCACCCCGAGGCGCTCGCGGCGGCGCGGCGACTGCTCCGGATCTTCGGCGTTGCGGGCCTGCGGGTCGAGCTCCAGCGCCCCTACGCCCGCCACGACCGACGCCGCAACCGGCTGCTCGCCGAGCTGGCCGAGCGGGTCGGCGTGCCGTGCGTGGCCACCGGAAACGTGCACGCCCACACCCGCTCGCGCACGCGGCTGCAGGACGCCCTCGTGGCAGTGCGGCTCGGGAAGACGATCGACGAGTGCGAACCGGAGCGGCGTGGAAACAGCTCACACGCGCTCGCCCCGCCGGCGGCGATGGCAGAGCGATTCCGTGAGCATCCGGACGCGGTGGGGGAGACGGCCCGGCTGGCCGACCGCCTGCGCTTTGACATCACGAGCGACCTGGGCTATGCCTATCCAGGCTCAGAGGACCCCACCGCCGACCACTGCCTGGCGCAGATCTGCGGCGAGTGCCTGGCCGAGCGCTACGCGGGAAGCCCGCTGCGCGCCGAGAGCGAGGCCCGGCTCGAGGAGGAGCTGCGCGTGATCCGCTCGCTCGGCCTCTCGGGCTTCTTCCTACTCCACCGCGACCTGCTCGAGCTGGCGCGCGAGGTGGCCGCCGAGGTGCGCGGGCGGGACACGGTGCGGGCGCTGCTGCCGCCGGGACGGGGGCGGGGCTCGAGCGTCTCCTCGATCGTCTGCTACCTCACAGGCCTCTCGCACGTGGACCCCGTGGCCACCGACCTCCACCTCGGCCGCTTCCTCAACGAGGAGCTGACCGCGCTGCCGGACATCGACCTCGACTTTCCACGCGACATCCGCGAGGCGCTGATCCCGCGCGTGCACGAGCGCTACGGCCACGACCGCTCGGCGCTCGTGGCCGCCTTCGCCACCTACCAGGTGCGCTCGGCGGTGCGGGACTTCGCAAAGGCGCTCGGGC
>JBPCJI010000093.1:0-24930 GCA_051005475.1 Thermoleophilaceae bacterium | reverse complement strand
GGCAGCCACTCCTGGCGCTGCGCCTCCGATCCGAAGGCGTGGATCGGATAGGTGCCGAGCGAGGTGTGGGCCGCCACGGTGATCGCCACCGAGGAGTCCACCCGCGCCAGCTCCTCGATCACGAGCGAATAGGAGAGGTAGTCCGAGCCCCCGCCGCCGAGCTCCTGCGGGAAGGGCATGCCCATCAGCCCGAGCTCGCCGAGCTTGGCGACGATCTCATACGGGAAGCGGGCCTCGCGGTCGAGCTCGGCGGCCACGGGCCTGATCTCCCGGTCGGCGAACTCCCGTGCCAGGCGACGGATCGCCCGCTGCTCGTCGTTCAGCTGGAAGTCCATCGCGGCGGCGATCGTATCGGGGCGAACCGGGGCCACGATCTTCCTCGAACATCTGGCCGCCCTGGTTACCGATGTGGGATCGCGGGTATCTACATGCCATGGGTGGATCGGGTATCGGCGGCGCCATCTACATGGTCATCGGTGTGTTCGTGGCCATGGCGCAGAACTACTTCGACCACCTGAACACGCTCGGCCGCCTGCTCTCGGCGATTCTCGCCGTCGCGCTCTGGCCGCTGCTCCTGTTCGGGGTCGACATCCGCATCAGCTGAGACACCACCCGTGGGGCCGCTCAGCCCCAGGGCCCAAGAGCCCCACGGGACCGTCCCTCTCGTCTTGAGGGGCACGGTCCCGGGGGGGCTCGGCTCGGCAGTCCCCCGGCCCTACGCGCCGGCGAGGTCCCGCTCGGTGGCCTTCAGCACGCCGGCGCGATCCTTGTGTGAGCGCTCATAGGTGCGGACCTCCTTCACGCGCTCCTCATCGGCCTCACCGAGCGCGGACTCGATCTCGGTGACGGAGAGCTCGTCGTAGCCAGGCCACGGCTCGTCCCCGCGCAGGGACGTGATCTTGCCGAGGACCGTGCTCCGGCTCTGGTTCTTGCGCTCGTAGGAGTCGACCTTGGCCAGGTCGATCTGGGAGAGCTCGCTGAGCTTGCTCACGATCTCGTCGGCCGTGAGCTTGTCGTAGCGGGGGATGGCGAGGTCTTCCTCCGAGGCCACGGCGCCCTTCACCTGTCCCTCGGCCTGAGCGACGCCCGGAACCTTGCGAGCCTGGCGGGCACCTCGCTTCGCACGGGCCGCGGTGCCCCGAGCGGTCTTCTTGGCCGTCTCGCCCCCGTCGCGTACCGCGTCGGCCGCGCCCGTCTCGGAGAGGTCGTAGGAGCCGTTGCCCTTCACATCGGCCCTGACCACCGCGTCGGTGAGCTTGGGAATCTCCTCGAGGACCTGCTCGAGCATCGTCTGCTCGTCTGCTCGGATCGAGGCGGCCAGGTCCGCCGTGGTGGTGTCACCGACCGAGCGCGCGAGCCGCTCGAGCGCCGTGTAGCTGGCGATCTCCAGTGCCTCTGTGGCGCAAGCGTCCTTGGCGTTCTTGAGCACCTTCTCCTCGCCGCCGCTGCCGCGCACGAGGTCAAACGGGGTCTTGGCGAGAGCCAGCACCTGGCCGACCACGCTCCCCGCCGCCCCGACGCCGACCTGCAACGGGTTGTTGCCACCGCCCACCGCACTCAGCCGGTTCTGTACCCGCTCGGCGTGGTCGCGCGTCTCCCGCAGATGCTTCTCGAGCCCACTGCGGTAGGAGCCGCTGGGGGTCATCGCGATCTGCGACTGCAGCACGCGAATCAAGCCGACCTCCGTGGAGTGGGCTTCGTTGAGGTACTGGACGATCTTCTGCTTGGACTGACTCATGGAGTCGGCCTCCTCTTTCTGGGCATTGAAAGGCTGGTCTCGCCGCGAACGGCTGACCGGTTCAGCCTGGGCTCGTGGTTGCTGAACGAGCGGAACCGGGCGGCTACCTCAGCCTAATAGAACCGTCCGCTACCCAATGTAACCGCTCGGTAACCGTCGCAAATCCGCGGTAACCGTCGCAAATCCGGCTCGACGGCCCCCGAAGTTCGCCAAAAGGGTCAAGTTCGATGGGCAGGAGGCCGACATACAGAAGGTGTCCCGCATACGCCTCTGGATCGGCGGCATGCGGCAAGGGTTGTCCTCGGAAAAGGTGCGCACGGCTCTGCCCCGCGGCCAAACCCTCCCGGCCGATGCCTGGCAGAGGCGGCATCGCGCGCTGTTTGGCCTTCTGTGCCTGCACGCGCTGATCTTGCCGATCGTCGGTGCGCTGCAGGGCTATGGCGCGCTCCATTCGATCGGACAGGGCGCTGCGCTCCCGCTGATGGCGGGCCTCGCGTATCGGCTCAGGCACCGGCGGCGCGCCGCCGCGACGCTCGTCTCACTGGGGCTGATCACGTCCTCGGCCCCGCTGGTGCACCTGTCGGGTGGGGTGGTCGAGATGCACTTTCACTTCTTCGTGATGATCGTGGTGCTCGCGCTGTATGAGGACTGGCTCCCGTTCCTGATCGCGGCCGCGTACGTGGTAATCCATCACGGGCTGATGGGCGCGCTCGCGCCGCAGGAGGTCTACAACCACCCCGATGCGATCGCCCATCCCTTGAAGTGGGCGGCAATCCACGGCGCGTTTGTCACGGCGGCCGGCATCGCGAGCGTGGTGGCCTGGCGGTTGAACGAAGACGCGCGCTCGGCACGGGGGGCTTACCGCCAGACGCGCCAGATCCTCGAGACCGCCCACGACGCGTTCATCTCGATCGACGAGCGCGGCCTGATAACCGACTGCACTCCCCAGGCGGAGTCCGCGTTTGGCTGGGCGCGCGAGGAGCTGCTCGGACGGGAGCTCGCCGAGACGATCATCCCGGAGCGCTATCGGGAGGCCCACCGGCGCGGCATCGCGCACTTCCTGGCCTCGGGGGAGGGGCCGGCGCTCGGCAAGCAACTCGAGCTGATGGCGCTTCACCGGGAGGGCTATGAGTTCCCGCTCGAGCTGACCATCTCTGCTCTTCACACGGAGGAGGGCTACGTGTTCAACGCCTTCTTGCGCGACATCTCCGAGCGCAAGCGCCACGAGCGCTACCTCGAGGCCCAGCACGCCACCCAGGTCGTCCTGGGGGAGGCCGAAAAGGTGAGCGATGCCGTGCCGCGCCTGCTCGAGGCGATCGGCAAGGCGATGGACTGGGAGTTCGGCGCGTTCTGGGGAGTGCAGGGGGGCAAGCTGACCTGTGACACCACCTGGATGGCCTCCGACAGCCACCTCGAGCCCTTCGACGAGGCTACGAGGCGGAGGCCTCTCAAGCCCGGCGTCGGCCTGCCGGGCCGGGTGTTCCAGAGCTCGCAGCAGGAGTTCGTCGAGGACGTGCGAGTGGACGGCAACTTCACCCGCGCTCCCGCCGCGACGGAGGTAGGACTGTCCGCGGCGGTGGCCCTGCCACTCTGCGTGCGGGGCGAGGTGCGAGGGGTGATCGAGTTCTTCAGCCGCGGCGCACGCTATCCCGAGCCGGAGCTGATCGAGATGATGGAGACCCTCACAGCGCTGATCGGACGCTTCTTCGGGATCGTCACCGAGCGCGAGGAGCTGCGCAGAAAGCTCGAGGGCCTCGCGCTGACAGACGAGCTGACCGCACTGCCCAACCGGCGCGCGTGGGAGCAGGGGCTAAAGCGCGAGCTCGCCCGCGCCGAGCGGACCGGCGAGAGCCTCTGCGTGGCACTCGTGGACCTCGATGACTTCAAGGGCTACAACGACGCCTACGGCCATCCTGCGGGGGACGAGCTGCTGCGTGAGACGGCCGCCGCCTGGACCGCCTGCATGCGCCCGACCGACCTGCTGGCCCGCCTCGGCGGAGACGAGTTCGCCCTCGCCTTCCCGGCCCAGACCCTCGAGGCCGCGCTCGCCGTGGTCGAACGCGTGCGGGCAGCCTCGCCGGACTCGATGACATGCTCGGCCGGGCTGGCACCATGGCGGTCCGGGGAGACCGCGCACCAGCTGATCTCCCGCGCGGACACGGCGCTCTACGAAGCCAAGCGGACCGGGCGCGACAAGACCCTGCTGGCCGGGCACCTGGCTGCTCTACCGGCCGCCCCCGCATAGGTCCGCGGAACCGCGACGCGCCGAAACGGGATAACCGCGCCCGCCGACGGAACGATTGCTCCTGCAGGGGGCCGACCAGCGCGGCTTTGGAGGGCCCAAGATCGTCACGCAGTCGTGGCGCGAGGAGCGCCACCTGTGCGCCTCGATCGCCTAGCGTCGCGTGAGTGCGATCCGAACGAGGTCAGGCGACGATCGAGTGGGTCGGGCTCGTGCTGCTCGCGGCGCTGGCGCTGGGGGCCGCCGGCGGGGCCGCCGGCGCACGTGTCGACGGGCGATCCTTCGGCGGCTTCCTGACCCACCGAATCGTGTGCGCGGTAAGCGGCCGCTGCGATGACGGCGCCGCCGAGCTCGCAGCGGCCTACGGGCCGCGGGATGCAGCGCTGGTGCGCCGCCACGCGCCCAACCTCGTCTACGAGCCGGGGGAGGCGCAGCTGCCGGTGGACTGGCGCAGGTGCAGGGAGCGCCGCTGCGCCGACGCGCCGGACGACCGTGATCTCGATGCCCACCGTACTCACGCCGGCCTGCGCGCTGCGGTCTACACCCGCGTCGTGCGCCGCGGGGGCCGGACCTATCTCCAGTACTGGTTCTACTACCCCGATTCGAACTCGACCTTCGCGGGCTCGGACAAGCTGTGGCGGCGCAGCGCGCTGGCCCAGCTCGCCGGCAGGGCGCTGCGTGGCAGCTCGCGCTATCCGGGGTACCACCCCGACGACTGGGAGGGCTACAACGTCCGGATCGACCGCCGCGGCCGGGTGGCGGTGCGCTCGACCTCTCACGGCCACTACCAGTGGTGCAAGCAGAGGCCCTGCCGCAACCGCTGGGGGCCTCCGACCGGCTGGACGCGCGTGTCGCGCGGCAGCCACGCGGGACACATCCCGCTCGATTCCGGGCGCGGGTTCCGCCCGCGCCTGCCCGGGCGCGACATGCGCGAGCGCACTACGACCTCCGACGGGATCCGCCTGATCCCGCTCGAGTCGCTCGGCCACCGCGGCTACCGCCCTCGTGACGAAGGCATCAGGCCGCCATGGAGAAAGCGCGTCTACGGTGATCCCGAGGACGACGAGTCGTGAGATGCCTGCGCTCGCGCCGCGACACGTCTCTTGACTCCGGCGCGAAGCGGTTCCAGGGTCGCGCAACGGTAGGGTGGAGGGGCACGGCATCTACAGCGAAAGGATCCGCACCATGGCGAGGACGGTGCGCGAGCAGCAGGATAAGCGGCGCGAGGAGAAGCTCAAGCAGGTCCAGGAGCAGGTCGACGAGGGCTCGCTCGTCATCCGCAAGATGACCAAGGCGGAGCGCAAGGAGAACCCGCCGAAGCCGCGCCCGAAGGACAAGCGCAAGAAGCGCTAGACCGTGGCGGAGGTGCGCGGCGGCGTCGTGGGATCGGTGGCGCACAACGCCGCCGGCGTGAGGGTGCTGGTCGAGGCCGGGGTCATCCGCCCGATTCGTCCCGACAAGGTCGCACGGGTGGCCATCACGATGGCGCGCTGGGGGAGGGGACCCGCGGCCGGGTACATCACAGCGGCGATCGTCTCCCCCCACGCGCCGGCGATCGTGGACGACCTTGGCATGCTCACCTTCGGTGAGGTGGACTCCCGCACCAACCGGCTCGCCAACTCGCTCTCCGACGCCGGGGTCAACGAGGGGGACGGGGTGGCGATCATGTGCCGCAACCACCGCGGCTTCGTCGAGGCCACCGTGGCGGTGGCAAAGCTCGGCGCCCATGCGCTCTACCTCAACACGGCGTTCGCCGGCCCTCAGCTCACGGAGGTGGTGAAGCGCGAGCGGCCGGTGGCGATCATCTACGACGAGGAGTTCGCCGGCCTCCTCGAGGACGCGGGCAGAAGGCGCAAGCGGTTCGTGGCCTGGCACGAGGGCGATGCCACCGCCGATCCCAAGCTCGATGACCTGATCGAGCAGGGATCCGAGGAGCTGCCGGTGCCCCCGGCCGCGCCGGGGAAGGCCATCATCCTGACCTCGGGGACCACGGGCACCCCCAAGGGCGCCAACCGATCCTCACCGCAGTCGCTCGGCCCGGCCGTGGCGCTGCTGTCGAGGATCCCCCTCCGCTCGCAGCACGTGGCTCATATCGTGGCGCCGCTCTTCCACTCGTGGGGCTTCGCCCACTTCGCGCTCGGGATGCTGCTCGGCTCCACGTTGGCGCTGTCGCGCGAGTTCGACCCCGAGAACTGCCTCGCGCGGATCGAGCGCACGCGGGCCGAGTCGCTCGTGGTCGTGCCGGTGATGATGCAGCGGATCCTCGAGCTGCCCGAGGAGGTGCGCGGTCGCTATGACACCTCCTCCCTGCGGGTGGTGGCGGCCAGTGGCTCGGCCCTCCCGGGAGACCTCGCGAAGGAGTGGATGGACGAGTTCGGCGACACCCTCTTCAACCTCTACGGCTCGACTGAGGTGGCGTGGGTCACGATCGCCACGCCGGAGGACATGCGGGCCGCGCCGGGCACCGCGGGTCGCCCCCCGCGGGGGACAACCGTGAAGCTCTACGACGAGCGCTGTACGGAGGTGGCGGCGGGGGAGACCGGTCGTATCTTCGTGGGCAACGAGATGCTCTTCGAGGGCTACACCGGCGGCGGCTCCAAGAACCTGGTGGACGGCCTGATGGCCACCGGGGACGTCGGCCGGATGGACGCTGCGGGGCGCCTCTTCGTGGAGGGTCGCGACGACGAGATGATCGTCTCCGGCGGCGAGAACGTCTTCCCGAAGGAGGTCGAGGACCTGCTGGTGCGCCACGAGGGAGTGGCCGAGGCTGCCGCGATCGGTGTGGACGATGCGAAGTTCGGCCAGCGCCTGCGCGCCTTCGTCGTCACCGCCAAGGGGAAGCCTCCGAGCGAGGACGAGCTGAAGAAGTATGTGAAGTCGAGCCTCGCCGCCTTCAAGGTGCCACGCGAGATCTGGTTCATGGACGAGCTCCCGCGAAACGCCACCGGGAAGGTGCTCAAGCGGGAGTTGACGCAGATCGAGGAGCCGCCGAAGGCCTAGCTTCGCCGACGGCGCGACGGTCAGACCGCGGCCGGCGCGAGATCACCCTCGGGGTCGATGCCCCAGCGCGAGCCGACCGCCGCGAGCTCCTCGGTCAGGGGCCAGCGGTCGGGACGCTCCTCGCCCTCGTGGTGGGGGACGCCCCCCTTCAGGGTCATGGCGCCCGTGTTGTCCCCGATCAGGCGGATCTCCTCCACCTCCTCCGCGGAGAGGACCACCCCGGCGGGCGTCGCCGCGAGCTCGGAGTGCTTGTCCTCCACCGGCGGCGCACCGCCTCCGGCCTCCTGGATCAGGGTCGGCACACAGCAGGCGACGGCTTGGTGGGCGAGGTTCCACTGGCAGGCGAGCTGCAGGGCGCTCAGGCCGTGGCGCTCGCCGATCGGGAGCATCCGGGCCATCCGCTCGAGCCCCCGCTCCACCCACCCTTCGGGCCTGAAGCAGCGGTGGTCTCCCTTCGCGAACTCGTGTCCCGGGCGCAGGTCACCGTGGAAGAGTCCCCCGTAGTCCACCACCCGCGTGATCACCCGCACGCCGTTGGCGGCGGCGGCCGGCAGCACCAGCTCGCCGGGCCACGGCTCGAGCGGGTTCAGGATGATCATCGCCCAGTCGATCACCGTCCCGAAGCGCTCGAGGCAGTCGATCAGATCTAGGGTGAACCCGTTCGCCGGTCCCGGGGCAACGCCGATCGCCCGCGCGAGCCCCGCCTCGCGCAGCCCGTCCATCGCCTGCCAGACCGCCTGGCTCGTGTATCCCGTGCGGTCGGGGTTGTGCAGCAGCAGCACGTCGAATGCGTCCACACCGCAGCGCTCAAGGCTGCGCTCGGCCGCCATCCGCAGGTAGCCGGCATAGCTCGCGGGCCCGCGCAGGCGGGGGTCGGTGAAGCGGGGAAAGCCCCGCGGCCCGTCGCGCTCGCCCTCATAAAAGTCGTGGCCCACCGCGCCCACCAGCGAGAAGGTCTCTCGCGGAAGGCCCTCGATCGCCCGGCCGACGAGCGAGTCTGCCTCGCCCTGGCCGTACACATCGGCGGTGAGCACCGTGTCGATCCCCACGCCGGGGCGCATGAGCGCCGTCAGGCGACCGTCGTCCAGCGGCTCGCCGAAGTGCATGAAGCGCCCCCCGCTCCACGCCCCCACTGCCACGTGCCCGGGATCGCGCATGGGTCAGATGCTAGAGCGGCGTCGTCACAGCTCTTTGCGGCCTTCGGCCAGGCGCTCGGCCAGCCTGGGCCAGATCCGCCTCACCTCGCGCTCGGCCTCGCGCAGGTAGGCATCGGCGGTCTGCCCGACGACCGGAATTTTCGTGTCCGCTCCCGCGTCGCCCTCGTCGAGGACCTTCACGATCGATCTCACCTGCCTGCTCGCCGGGGCGAGCAGTGCCCGCGCGGCGTCGCGCTCGGCAAAGCGCAGGAAGGCATCCGTGGCGGGCCGGTCGAGCGCGCGCGCGGCGTCCTCGGCATCGAGGATCACGAGGCTCGGCACGACCTCCCTCAACTGCCCCAGCCTGGCGATCCCGAACTCGTCGAGCGTGGCACCCTCGAAGCTTCCGTCTGAGACGAGCTGCTGCACCCGGGCACGCAGCCGGCGCGCCTCGACCGCCGATGTGCGCAGGACCTCTTCGGTGTCGATCGCGTCATCCAGGCGCTCGCGGGCCCCGGCCAGGGTGCGGCCATCCTCCGCGGAGAGCTCCTCCGGAGCGCCGCAGCCCGTGAGGGCCGCGACCGCGATCACGATCGCCACCGTCGCGATCGCTGCCACCACCGCCGCGCGCAGCACGCCGCTAGGTCGAGCCCCCCGCTCGCCGGGCCAGCTCGATCAGCGACCTGACGCCAAAGCCCGAGGCGCCGTTCCCGGCGTAGGGCCGGTCGAGGCCCCAGGCGGTGCCGGCGATGTCGATGTGCACCCACGGCACCTCGCCGACGAAGTTGCGCAGGAACTCCGCAGCTGTGATCGAGGACGCCTTGCGCACCTCAGTCGCGTTGTCCAGGTCTGCGTACTTGCCCTTGATCAGCTCGGCGTACTCGGGGTGAAGTGGCAGCCGCCAACCGAGCTCACCGGTGGTGGCGCAGGCGACGTCCACCTCGGCCACCCAGTCGTCGTCGTTCGAGAAGAGGCCGGCGTGCGTGCTTCCGAGCGCCACGATGATGGCGCCGGTCAGCGTGGCCAGGTCCACGATCCGCTCGACCCCCTGCTCGACCGCGTAGCAGAGGGCGTCGGCCAGGATCAGCCGGCCCTCGGCGTCGGTGTTGTTCACCTCGATCGTCTTGCCGTTCATCGCGGTCACGATGTCGCCCGGCTTGACCGAGCGTCCGCTCGGCATGTTCTCGGTGGCCGGGACCACCGCGGTGATGGTCACCGGAAGCTCGAGCGCGGCGATGGCGCCGATGGACTCGAGCACCGCGGCACCACCCGACATGTCGAACTTCATCTCGCTCATCTTCCCGCCGGGCTTGAGCGAGATTCCCCCGGTGTCGAAGGTCACGGCCTTGCCGACAAAGCCCAGGTGCGGGCCGTTCGCGCCGCCCGCGTAGCGCAGGACGATCAGCCGCGGCTCGGCGTAGGTGCCCTGGGCCACAGCGGCGAAGGCGCCCATTCCGCGGGCCGTGATCGCCTCACGGTCGAGCGTCTCGAGCTCGAGCGAGTCGTGCGCCTCGGCGATCTCCTTTGCCCGCTCGGCCAGGAAGGACGGGGTGGCCACATTGGAGGGCAGGTTCTGCAGGTCGCGTGCCCGGTTGGCCGCCGCCGCCGCGATCCCTGCCCGGCGGACGTTCTCCTCCGAGATCCCGGCGCCGGAGATCTCGAGCGACTCCAGTTCGCCGGCGCCCTCGTCCTCCTCGTCGTCCTTCTTCGACTTGAACCGGTCGAACTTGTAGAGCGCCAGGATGGTGCCCTCGACAAGGCCGACCTCGGCGCGGTCGTCGGGCAGCGCCCAGGAGAGGGAGATCGCGCCGAGCTCCCTCGCGCGGGTGGCCACAGCAGAGGCGGCGACCCTGGCCTTTTCGAGATCGAACTCTTCCCGCTTGCCGAGCCCCGCGATCAGCACCCGCCGCCGCCCGCCCCCCGGGGCGTCCTCGTGTGACACGGCCACCTTGCGCAGGCCAGGCTTTGCCTCCCCAAGCTCCACCAGCTGCTGCAGCGTGGGCTCGGGCAGGCGCTCACCCTCGAAGAGCCCCAGGACGCGGGTGTCGGCGGCGGTTTCCTCGGGGGCGCCGTCACGGGCGCTGATGGCGATCTCTGGCATGGCGCGGCAGTCTAGGCGGTATCGTCCCGGCCCCTTCCCGCACCCCAAGGAGACCGATACGACAATGCCCAAGACCGTGATCCTGGGCACCGCCCGCACTCCCTTCGGGAAGATGGGCGGCGCTCTTGCCCCGCTTGACGCCACCGACCTCGGCGGCCACGCGATCAAGCACGCGCTCGATCGCGCGGGGGTCGCGCCCGAGGAGGTCGAGCACGTGATCGTGGGCCAGGTCCTCCAGGCGGGTCAGGGGCAGATCCCCTCGCGCCAGGCCCAGATCAAGGCGGGGATCCCGAAGGAGGTCTCCTCCGAGACGGTCAACAAGGTCTGCGCATCGGGCATCCGAGCCGCAGGGATCATCGACCAGCAGGTGCGGGCCGGGGACCTCGACGTGGCGGTGGCCGGCGGCATGGAGTCGATGTCCGCCGCGCCCTACCTGCTCAAGCAGGCGCGCTTCGGATACCGCATGGGCGATGCCAAGGCCCTCGACGCGATGGTGCACGACGGCCTGACCAACCCGTTCACCGGCAAGCAGATGTTCGTGGAGGCCACCGAGGTCGGCGACGAGCTGGAGATAACGCGCCCCGATATGGACCGGTTCGCCCTGCGCAGCCACGAGCTGGCGATCGAGGCGACCGACGAGGGGAGGCTCGCTGAGGAGATCGCCCCGGTCACGATCGAGTCCAGGAAGGGCGAGACGGTGATCGAGGTGGACGAGGCGCCGCGGCGCGAGAGCTCGCTCGAGGCGCTGGCCAAGCTGCCCGGGCTGACGGGCAAGGGGGGCTCTCACACGGCCGGCAACGCCCCCGGGGTGAACGACGGCGCCGGAGCGCTCGTGCTCGCAAGCGACGAGTGGGCAAGCCGCAACGGCAGGCAGCCACTCGCCACGATCGTCGCCCAGGCGGCGGTGGCGGACGACTTTCCCTACCTCGCGCGCACACCCGCCAACGCCACGAGGGCGGCGCTCGAGAAGGCGGGCCTGACGCTCGAGGACATCGACCTGTTCGAGATCAACGAGGCGTTTGCCTCCGTCGCGATCAACTCGCTCCGGATGCTCGGTCTGGACGAGTCCAAGGTGAACGTGAACGGCGGCGCGATCGCCCTCGGCCATCCGGTCGGCGCCTCCGGCTCCCTTATCCTTGGTGCCCTGGTGCACGAGCTCCGTCGCCGCGGCGGTGGCCTCGGCTGCGCGGCGATCTGCTCCGGGGGAGGCCAGGGAGACGCGGTGATTCTCGAGGTAAACGGCGGCTGATCCTGCCGGGCGCCGCCTTCTTCGACCTCGACAAGACCCTCATCGAGGGGTCATCGGGCATTCATTTTGCGCGCGCGGCCTACCGCTCGGGACTGATCGGCCGGCGCCAGCTCGCCGTGGACCTGTGGGCGAACCTCAGGTTCCGCCTGCAGGGCTCGACGGACGCGGCCAGCGAGGAGATCAGGCAGCGCGTGCTCGACGTGATCGCGGGCACGCCCGTGAAGGAGCTCCAGCGCCTGGGACCGGAGATCCTGGCCGGGGTGCTCCCGCGGATCTACCCCGAGGTGCTGCGTGCGGCATACGAGCACCAGGACGCGGGCAGGCCAGCCCTCATCGTGACCGCCGCATCGCAGGAGATGGCCGAGCTGATGGCACACGTGCTCGTGCTTGACGGCGGCATCGGCACCCGCTCGGAGATCAAGGATGGTGTCTACACCGGCCGGCCCGATGGGCCGTTCACGTACAGAAGCGGAAAGGCGGAGGCGATCCGCCTGGTCGCCGTTGAGCGCGGGATTGACCTGAGCGCCTCCTACGCCTACTCGGACTCGGAGTCCGACCTGCCGATGCTGAACGCAGTCGGGCACCCCGTGGCGGTGAACCCGGATACCGCGCTTGAGCGCATCGCACGCGACAACGGCTGGCGGATCATGCGTTTCGACAGGCTGGGGAGGCGCCTGCGCATCGCCGGCGTGCTTGGCGCGATCACCCTCGTGGGCGGCGGCGGCGGATACGTGGCCGGCCGGATCCGCCGGCGGCCGAGCCGCCTTGGGACCATGCGCCGGCGCTGACGCCGGAGGGGCATGACCTGGCGTTCCGTCAGCGGATGAGCAACCATCGTCAGGGCTTGTCGGCCCGTCCCGTACCCTTGGCGCGATGGCCACGCCCCCGGGACAGCTGAGCGAGACCGATCGCACAGCGGTCGAGCGCCGGGCCTCCGGCGAGGAGCGCGAGGCCCTCTTCACCACCATCTCGGGGGAGGAGGTGCGCCCGCTCTACACGCAGGAGGACCTGCCCGATGACCCCGACGCGGCGATCGGCCTCCCGGGCGAGTTCCCCTACACGCGCGGGATCTACCCCTCGATGTACCGCGGCCGGCTCTGGACGATGCGCCAGTTCGCGGGCTTTGGCACCGCGGAGGAGACAAACGAGCGCTTCCGCTACCTGCTCGACCACGGGCAGGGCGGTCTCTCCACGGCGTTCGACATGCCTTCCCTGATGGGCCACGACTCCGACCACCGGCTCGCCGAGGGGGAGGTGGGGCGCGAGGGGGTGGCGATCGACACCCTGGATGACATGGAGACCCTGTTCCAGGGAATCCCGCTCGGTGAGGTCTCCACCTCCATGACGATCAACGCGCCCGCGGCCGCGATGCTCGCCTTCTACGTCGTCGCCGCCGAGCGCCAGGGCGTCTCGCCCGAGCAGCTGTCCGGCACGATCCAGACCGACATCCTGAAGGAGTACATCGCCCAGAAGGAGTGGTGCTTCCCGATCGGGCCCGCGATGCGCCTGGTCACCGACATGGTGGAGTTCTGCACGCAGCGGATGCCGCGCTGGCACCCGATCTCGATCTCGGGCTATCACATCCGCGAGGCCGGCTCGACCGCCCAGCAGGAGCTGGCATTCACGCTCAAGGACGGCTTCACCTATGTCGAGGCGGCGATCGAGCGGGGCCTCGACGTGGATGACTTCGCCCCCCGCCTGTCGTTCTTCTTCAACGCGCACATCGACTTCTTCGAGGAGATCGCAAAGCACCGCGCCGCGCGCCGGATCTGGGCGCGCGAGCTGCGCGAGACCTACGGGGCAACCGATCAGCGCTCGCTGCTGATGCGCTGCCACACCCAGACCGCAGGGGTCTCCCTGACCGCCCAGCAGCCCCACAACAACATCGTCCGAACGGCGCTCGAGGCGCTCTCGGCCGTGCTCGGGGGCACCCAGTCGCTGCACACCAACTCCTTCGACGAGGCGCTCGCCCTCCCGACCGAGGACGCCGCCCGCCTCGCGCTCAGGACCCAGCAGGTGATCGCCCACGAGACCGGGGTGATCAACACCGCCGACCCGCTCGCGGGCTCCTACTTCCTCGAGTCGCTGACCGACCGGATGGAGCAGGCCGCCTACGAGTACTTCGACAAGATCGACGAGCTCGGCGGGATGGTCGCGGCGATCGAGCAGAGCTATCCACAGCGTGAGATCGCCGAGGCATCGTTCCGCTACCAGCTCGAGGTCGACGCCGGAGAGCGCATCGTGGTGGGGGTGAACGGGTTCGAGGAGGGGGACGACGGGGCTATCTCGACGCTGCGGATCGACCCCGCCCTCGAGCGCAAGCAGCTCGACCGCCTGCAGGCGGCCCGTGGCCGCCGCAGCTCGGCGGAGGTCGAAGCCGCGCTCACGCGCCTGCGGGAGGCGGCCACCGGCGACGCCAACCTGATGGAGCCACTGCTGGACTGCGCCCGCGCCCGCGCGAGCGAGGGTGAGATCGTCGAATCGCTCCAGCGCGTGTCCGGCAGCTACACCGAGACGCCCGTCTTCTGAGCGCGTACCGTAGACTCGGCCCCCAACGGAGCCATGGCAGCCGACACCGACACCGAGACAGCCACACAGCAACAGGCCACCGGGCGCAAGATCCGCGTCGTCGTGGCCAAGCCCGGCCTCGACGGTCACGACCGCGGGGCCAAGATCATCGCCCGCGCGTTGCGTGACGCCGGGATGGAGGTCATCTACACCGGCCTTCACCAGACCGCCGAGCAGATCGTCGAGACCGCACTTCAGGAGGATGCCGACGCGGTCGGGCTCTCGATCCTCTCGGGTGCGCACATGACGCTCGTGCCCAAGATCGCGAACCTGCTGAAGGGGGAGGGTGCGGATGACATCGTGCTCGTGGTCGGCGGCACGATCCCCGAGGAGGACATCGACGAGCTGAAGGAGCTCGGGGTGGCGGGGATCTTCACCCCGGGGTCATCCGTGCAGGAGATCATCGACTTCATCGAGAAGTCCGTCACCCGCTGACACCTACCGCCATGCAACGCAAGTGGTGGACGCTGATCACCGTCAACGTGGCGGTCTTCATGCTGCTGCTGGACATCACGGTCGTGAACGTCGCGCTGCCGGCGATCCAGGAGGACCTCGGCGCCAGCTTCACCGATCTCCAGTGGGTGGTGGACGCCTACGCGCTCGCCCTCGCGGCGCTCGTCCTCACGGCCGGCTCGCTGGCCGACCGCCTCGGCCGGCGCCGGATCTTCACATGGGGTCTGGTGATCTTCACCGTGGCCTCCGTGCTCTGCGGGCTGGCCGGCAACCCGACCTTCCTCAACCTGGCCCGCGCGCTTCAAGGGGTCGGCGGCGCCGCGATGTTCGGCGTCTCGCTGGCGCTGATCGCGCAGGAGTTCCCGAGCGGGAAGGAGCGCGGCACAGCCGTGGGCCTCTACGGCGCCACGATCGGGGCCGCCGTGGCGATCGGCCCGCTCGTGGGCGGCGCGCTCACCGACACGCTGGGATGGGAGTCGATCTTCTTCCTCAACCTTCCGATCGGCATCATCGCCATCGGCGCCACGCTCCTCTACGTGGCGGAGAGTCGCGATCCGGGCGCCACGCGCGTGGACTGGGCCGGGCTCGTGACCTTCTCCGCCGCGCTCTTCATGCTCGTCCTGGCGCTCCTGCGCGGAAACGCCGAGGGGTGGGGAAGCCCCCTGATCGTCGGGCTGTTCGCCGGGGCGACGGTGCTGATGGCGCTCTTCCTCGCCATCGAGGGTCGGGTGAGGGAGCCGATGCTGCCGCTCGGCCTGTTCAAGATCCGCTCGTTCACCGGGGTGCAGCTGGCGGCGTTCGCGATCTCGGGCTCCCAGTTCGCGCTCTTCCTCTACATCACGCTCTATCTGCAGAACATCCTCGGCCACACCCCGTTCGAGGCGGGTATCCGCTACCTGCCGATCACGGTCGCATCGTTCATATTCGCTCCGATCGCCGGCGCCCTGCTCGCCAAGGTCCAGGCCCGGGTCCTGCTGAGCGCCGGCCTGATGGCGTGTGGCCTTGGCCTCGTGCTGCTCTCCGGACTGGACCAGGGCTCGGAGTGGACCGCCCTGCTCGCGGGTTTTCTCGTGGGCGGCGCGGGGATCGGCCTCGTGAACCCGGTCGTGGCCGACGTGGCGCTCAGCACCGTGCCCGATGAGCAGAGCGGCATGGCCACCGGCATCAACGACACCTTCCGCCAAGTGGGGGTGGCGGTAGGCATCGCCGCCTGGGGGGCCGTGTTCCTCGCGCGTGGGGGAAGCAAGGTGCAAGAGCTGGCGGCCGGAACGCCCGCGGCCGCCGGCGACCGGCCTCGCCAATTGATCGAGGCCACCTCCACGGGCAACCTCGACCAGGCGCTCGCGGGCGTTCCGGGCCCTGCGCGGGAGACGGTCGCGGACGCCGCCCGCGAGGGCTTCCTGAGTGGTTTCAACGAGATCCTCCTGCTCGGCGGGGGACTCTCCTTCCTCGGTGCCCTGCTGGCGCTGTGGCTGGTTCGCCAGAGCGACATCGTTCGCTCGGATGCGGAGACCGAGGCACTGCTCGAGCCCTCCGCGGCCTGACAGGGCCCCACCGGCCCCCGCGGGGCCGAGGGCGACTGACTCGTCAGTCAACATAGGAGATACAATGCCCGTGGCCTCTGAAAAGGGGCTCCCCCAGGGCGGTCCCGCCGGCCCTCCAGCGCAGTAGCGAACGGTAAGGAGAACCCTTTGAAGATCTGTGTGCTCGTGAAAGAGGTGCCCGACGCCGCGGTCGAGAAGCGCATCGACGCCAGTACCAAGCGCCTCGATCGCAGCGGCGAGAAGACCCTGAACCCATTCGACACGCACGCCATCGAGGCGGCCATGCAGGTGAAGGAGGGCGGGGTCGTCGAGGTGGACGAGGTGGTGGCGGTCACGATGGGGCCCGAGAGTGCCGTTCGCGCGCTCCACAAGGCCGTGTCGCTCGGCGCGGACCGCTCGGTGCACCTCACCGACGAGGCGCTCGCCGACTCCGACGTCTGCGCCACCGGCTACGCGCTCGCCAAGCTGCTCGAGGCCGAGAGCCCCGACCTGGTCCTGCTCGGCCAGCAGTCCGACGACGGCGAGTGCTACACGATCGGCGCCGTCCTGGCCGACCACCTGAAGATGCCCTCGCTCACCCAGGTGATCAAGATGGAGATGCTCGACGGCAAGCTCCGCTGCGAGCGTCAGGCCGAGTACGGCTACGACACCGTCGACGTGACTCTGCCGGCCGTGATCTCGGTCGGCGATGCCATCAACGAGCCCCGTTACCCGTCGCTCAAGGCCATCATGGGCGCGAAGAAGAAGCCGCTGGAGACCAAGTCGATCGCCGATGCGGGCATCGAGCCCGGCCGCGTCGGCTCCGAGGGCTCGCGCACGTCGGTGCTCGCGATCAATCCCCCGCCCCCCAAGCAGCCCGGCGAGATCATCGAGGACGAGAACACGACCGAGACGGTCGAGAAGATCATCTCCTGGCTGGACGAAAGGAAGCTGTTGGCATGAGCGGCATCCTCACCTACGCGCTGCATTACGAGGGCGCAATCAACAAGAACTCACTCGGCGCCGTCTCAGAGGGCGCCAGGCTCGCCAAGGAGATCGGCGGCGAGGCGGCGGTGGTGGTCGTCGGGGGCGATGACCTCACCGACGACCTCTGTGCCTCCCTCGGCAACTACGGCGCCACGAAGGTCTACCGGGTCAAGGGCCCGGAGGGCCTCGCCCCGCCGGTGGTGGACTCGATGGCGAAGGTCATGGAGGACGGCGGTCACAGCTACGCGCTGTTTGGCGGCGGTCTGCTGGGCTTCGAGATCGGCGCCGGTCTGACGGCCCGCCTGAACGCGGGCGTGACCATGGAGGTCACGGCGGTGAAGGCACAGGACGGAAAGCTCGTGGCCGAGCGCCCGATCCTGCAGGACTCGGCGATCGTCGATGTGGAGTACGTGGGCGAGCGCGGCATCATCATCGGCCGCCTGAACGCCTTCGATGTGGCGGCGCCGGGCGACGGAGTCGCCGAGGTAGTGGACGTGGAGGTCGAGCTCGAGGAGCACTCGACCCGGGCCGTGATGGTCAAACGCGGCGAGTAGCGCGGCGCGGACGTGAACATCGAGGATGCCGATCTGCTGGTGGCCGGCGGGCGCGGCCTGGGCAACTCCGAGGGCTTCGAGATGTGCGAGGAGCTGGCCGGAGCTCTCGGCGGCGCCGTGGCGGCCACCCGGGCGGTCGTGGACGCCGGCTGGTACCCCTACGCTGCCCAGATCGGCCAGACGGGCAAGACGGTCGCCCCCAAGCTCTACCTGGCCGCCGGGATCTCGGGCGCCATCCAGCACAAGGTCGGGATGCAGAGCTCCGAGAACATCGTCGCGATCAACAAGGACCCCAACGCGCCGATCTTCGAGTACTCGGACCTCGGCATCGTTGGCGACCTGAACAAGATCCTGCCCAAGCTGACCGAGGCAGTGAAGGCCAAGCGGGGAGGCTGAGCCCCGGATGCCCACCGCGCCGGTCGATTTCCCGCCCCCCGTCGACTCCGCGAAGGAGTTCGTCGGGCGCCCCACCGACCCCGAGGACGAGCGGATCGAGGTGGGCGTGGTCATCGTCGGGGGCGGCCCCGCCGGGCTCGCCTGCGCGATCCGGCTCACCCAGCTGCTCGAGGACGAGCCGGAGCTGGCGGAATCGCTCGGCGAGGTGCCGGTGGCGCTGGTGGAGAAGGGCAAGGGCCCGGGCTCGCACCTGCTCTCGGGCGGGATGATGCGCCCCTCGGCGATGCACAAGCTGTTCCCGGATCTCCCCGAGGAGGAGTGGCCCACCTACGGGACGGTGGAGCGGGACCGCGTCTACTTCATGACCAAGCGACGCGCCGTGCCGCTGGCGCCCACCCCACCGCCGTTTCGCAACCACGGCAACCACATGACCTCTGTTGCCCAGCTCGGCCGCTTCCTGAGCGAGAAGGCGGAGGAGGCAGGCGTCTACATCCTGGGCGAGACGGCCGCGGCGCAGCTACTCGTGGAGGACGGGATGACCGTGGGAATCCGGACCGGCGACAAGGGGCGCGGAAGGTCCGGCGAGGAGCTCGGCAACTTCGAGCCCGGATCGGACCTGATCGGCAGGGCGACGGTGCTCGCTGAGGGCACCCAGGGCCACCTCTCGGGCGCCGCCATCCGTCACTTCGGCATCGGCTCCGGCGACCCGATGCAGTGGGAGCTCGGCGTGAAGGAGGTGTGGGAGGTCCCCCAGCCGCTTGACCGGATCATCCACACGCTCGGCTGGCCGCTCAGGTTCGGCGCCCGGTACCGCGAGTTCGGCGGCAGCTGGCTCTACCCGATGGGCGAGGACAGGGTGTCGATGGGCTTCGTCGCCGGGCTCGACTATCGCGACGCCCGCTTCTCGGTGCACGACACCCTCCAGCTCTTCAAGCAGCATCCGATGATCGGCAAGATCCTCGAGGGCGGCAAGCGCGTGGCCTGGGGCGCGAAGACGATCCCCTCCGGGGGCTACTGGGCGATGCCCGAGCGGCTGTCGGCACCGGGCCTGTGTATCGCCGGAGACTCGGCCGGCATGGTCAACGTGCCCCAGCTCAAGGGGATCCACTACGCCATGCACGCGGGAATGTTCGCCGCGGAGACGATCGTCGGCGCGCTGAAGAACGGCGACACGCGGGACCTGGCCGGCTACGAGAAGCGGGTGCGCGGCTCGGAGATAGCCGGCGACATCTGGCGATCGCGAAACATGCGCCAGCCCTTTGCGAGGGGCTTCTTCTTCGGCGGCGCGGTGGCGAACGCGATGGAGATCTCCGGCGGGCGCCTGCCCGGCGGGCACTGGAAGACCCACGACGACGCCACGGTGGAGGTCTTCATCGGCAAGGAGCGTAACTACCCAAAGCCCGACGGCAAGCTCACCTTCGACAAGCTCTCGAGCGTGTTCGCCACCGGAAACGCCACCCGCGACGACGCCCCCAACCACATTCGCCTGCAGGAGAAGGTGCCCCTCGAGCTGGCGCTGATGTGGCAGAACATGTGCCCCGCACAGGTGTACGAGGTGCCGGAGGAGGAGCTCGAGGCCGCCAGGGAGGACGGCAAGCTCGACGGCAAGCGCAAGGTGGCCCTCGCCGTGACGCCATCGAACTGCGTGCAGTGCGGGGCGATCACCGCCAAGGGCGGTCGGCTGACGCCGCCGGAGGGTGGCGACGGCCCCAACTACCAGGTCACCTGAGGGCCGCAAATCGCGCAGGGCTGTGTCCTCGGCCCTCGGCTTGCTGGTGCAAGCCCTCGGACCTGCGTCCTTGCCCTGCACGATTTTCGGCATCTCAGCTGACCTGGCGAGCCAGCTCACCTGAGCGTCGCCTCCGCGCATCCGGCCGGTGCGCGACCATGTGGGGCGTGACCCGCATCGACGAGAACGGACCGGCGATCGGGGTGGGCACTGTCGCGCGGGAGCAGCTCGCGGCGGCGCTCGATCGCGATGGCGTCGTGGCGGCGATGCTGTTCGGCTCGCAGGCGACCGGCAAGGCGGGGCCGCTATCCGACATCGACGTGGCGGTCTGGGCCGATTCGACATTGGGACGTTCCGAGCGCTTCGATCTGCGGCTCGCACTGATGGCCGAGGCGGTCAGAGTGCTGAACACCGACGAGGTCGACCTCGTCGTCCTCAACGACGCGCCGCCCCTCCTCCAGCACCGGGCGCTGCGGGACTCGGTCAGGCTGATCGACCGCGACCCGCCCAAGCGCATCCGGCTGGAGACGAGGGCGATACTCGACTACCTGGACACCAAGCCGCTACGTGAGCTTTTCGGCGCCGCGGCGTTGGAGCGCTTGGAGGAAGGTCGCTTTGGTCGACCATGAGCGCCGGCAGTAGAGCCGAGCCGGGCGCTCAGGCCGTCGCGGGCACTGGGCCGGCCACGACGCCCTCGTCGTGCAGCCCGCCGATCTCGGTGGGCGAGAGGCCGATCACGTCGGCGAGTATCTCCTCGGTGTGCTCGCCGAGCAGCGGCGCGCGGTGTACCGGCAGGCGCTCCACCCCGCCGAACTCGAGCGGCGAGCCTGGCATCAGATAGGTGCCGATGCCGGGCTGCTCGAGCTCCTCGAACATCGGGTTCTCGGCCGAGCAGCGCGGGTCCTCCTCGACCAGCTCCATGAATGTCTGGTAGGGCCCCCAGCAGACGTCGTGGACATCGAAGATCACCCGGATCTCGTCGACGGTGTGGGCGCCCATCCAGGGCTTGAGCATCGCTCCGATGACCTCGCGCGCCACGAAGCGGTCGCCCTCCTTGGTCAGGTCGACTCCCATCATCTTCTCGAGGCTCGCGAACCCCTCGTGCAGCCCGGTCGCCTTGACGAGGCTCTTCCACTGCCGCAGCGTCAGCGCCACGACCATTATGCGGCGGCCGTCCTGGGTGATGAAGTCGCGGCCGAAGGCCCCGTAGAGGTAGTTGCCGTCCTTCTGGCGCTCGTGCTTGGAGACCTGGGCCTCGGCGATCTTGCCGAGGTTGCCCACCATCGCCATCGCCACGTCGGACAGCGCGACCTGAACGAGCTGACCCTCGCCGGTGTTCCGGCGATGCCGCTCGGCGGCGAGCAGTCCCGTCGTGGCCAGCGTCCCGGTGATCGCGTCCCAGGCGGGAAGCAGATGGTTGAACGGCACCGAGACGTGGCGTGGGCCGGTGGCCCAGGGAAAGCCGGTGGCGGGGTTGACGGTGTAGTCGACAGCCGAGGTGCCGTCGTAATGGCCAACGATGTTCACCATCACGAGATCGCTGCGTGCCTCCGACAGCGTCCCGAAGTCGAGCCAGCCGCGCGCCGGGAAGTTGGTGAGGAAGAGTCCCGCGTCGGGCCCGGGGGCCGCGATCAACGCTGAGATCAGCTCCTGTCCGCGCGGCGATCGCAGGTCCACCTGGATCGAGCGCTTGCCCTTGTTGAGACCCGCCCAGAAGAGGCTCACGCCCTTGTCGGTAACGGGCCAGCGGCTACGGTCGAGCCCCCCGCCGATCGGGTCGAAGCGGATCACGTCCGCGCCGAGCTGGGCCAGTGTCATCCCTCCCAGCGGCGCGGCCACGAAGGCGGAGCCCTCGATCACCCGCATCCCGCCGAGGATGCCGCTCGGCGCGCTCACGCCATCAGCCCCAGGAAGCGCCAGTCGAGGACCGCGGTGCGCTCGCCCTTGCCCTCGTGCTCGGCCGCGGTCACCGCGCGGAGGTCCACGAGGCCGCCGGCCCCGAGCGGGTGGACGGCCTCCACGGTCAGCTCCGTCGAGAGCACGTCGCCCTCGAAGACCGGGCCCGTGTGGTCACAGGAGCGCCACGCCACGATCGTCACCAGGTTGGGCAGCGCCCGTGTGGCCTGGGCGGCGGCCACGGCGATCGTGTGCCCACCGTAGGCCAGCCGCCGACCGTGGGCGCCCGCGCCGGCGTCGGTGTGCGTCATCGCCACGTTCAGGGTGAGCCGGGCCAGCTCGGGGGCCGCGGTGACCGTGTCGCGACCCTCGACCTCGTAGACCGTGCCCGGGACCACGTCGGCGAAGTGCGCGCCCGGCACGAGCTCGCGGTAGCGGTCCAGATGCCAGTCCTCCGGGACCGCCGTCCCGACCTCATCCATGTCCAGCTCCTTGGGGATCCCCTCGAAGCTGCCGCTGTGGCCGGTCGTGGCGTCGGGGTCGCGCAGCGGGATCATCGGGCAGCGCCAGAAGTCAAGCACCGGCTCGCCGTGCTGGTTCTCGGTGTGCATCCGCAGCGCCACGAGTCCGGTGCCCGACCCGGCGCGGTTCTGCTTGAGGTCCACCACCTCCGTGGAGGTGCGCAAGGTGTCACCGATGAACACGGGCCGTAGCAGCACGAGGCCGCGGTAGAAGAGGTTTCCCCGCACGCGCTGGGTCGGGCCGGTGGACTGCCCGATCGCCACGTCGCAGACGAGGTTCGGGTGAGCCGGGGGCTCGGCGCGCCCGGTGACCTCGCGGCTCAGCTCGGCATCGAGCGAAAGGCGCAGGCGGTCGCCGAGCAGCGCCTGGTGCAGCGCCGCATGGCCGGCAGTGAGGGTGAGCGCCGGCGCGTCGTTCATCACCTGCCCGATCTCGAAGTCCTCGAAGTGGGGGCCGCCCACCTGGATGCGCTCGCCCGTTTGCACGTGAGGGAGATTATTGGAAGCGGCGCAGTATGTTGGGCACGTGACCAGGCCCCGCCGCTCCTGCCTGTCGGTTCCCGGTTCCTCCGAGCGCATGCTCGTGAAGGCGAGGACGCTTGCCGCGGACGAGATCGTGATCGATCTGGAGGACGCCGTCGCGCCCGCACAGAAGGAGGAGGCGCGGGAGGCCACCGTGGCTGCCGTGAGCGAGGGCGGGTGGCAGGCCCGTTCGATCGCCGTGCGCGTGAACGGCACGACCACTCCCTGGTTCGAGGACGATGTAAGCGAGCTCGCCCGGCGGGCGGGTGATGCTCTCGACACCCTGATAGTGCCCAAGGTGGATGCCGCCGCCGACCTCGCCCCGCTCGAGCGCCTGCTCGAGCGCTCGGAGTCGGCCGCCGGGCGCAAGTGCCCGCTCGGCCTGCAGGCGCTGATCGAGACCGCCGCCGGGCTCGTGCACGTGAACGAGATCGCCGCTGCCACCCCGCGGCTGGAGGCGCTGATCGTGGGCTATGCCGACCTGGCAGCCTCACTGGGCCGCCCGCCTGGCGCGCGCCACGACCCCGATCGGTGGGGCTTCACGCTCGACGCCGTCCTGGTCGCGGCGCGTGCGGCAGGTCTTCAGGCCATCGACGGCCCGCACCTCCAGATCGACGACATCGACGGCCTCACCGCGGCGGCGGCGCGCGCCCGCGAGCTTGGCTACGACGGCAAGTGGGCGCTCCATCCGACTCAGGTAGGCCCGCTCAACGAGACCTTCTCCCCGACTGAGGACGAGCTCGCCAGGGCGCAGGCGATCGTCGCCGCGCTCGAGAGCGCCGAGGGAGGAGCGGGGGCAGGTGTTGCCCTGCTCGACGGGGAGATGCTCGACGAGGCCAGCCGCAAGCTGGCGCTCGGGGTCCTGGCGCGGGCGCCGGACTCGCGCTAGCTGTAGCCCGCCGGCGCTGCCGCGATAGCGTCCCCGCGCATCAGCCCGAAGCTCCGCTATCCAGGCCAGCACCCCCGGCGCGCCACCGTGGTCGGCGCAGGCTCGTTCGGCACCGTGGTCGCCCTGCTGCTCGAGCGCGCCGGGATTCGCACGACGCTGCTGTGCCGCACCGCGCAGCAGGCGGAGAAGCTGACGGCCGCAGCCGAGAACACGCACTACCTGCCCGGCGTGGCACTACCCGACACGCTCAAGGTGCGTGCGCTCTCGGCGCGCGATGACCAGTTCGACCGCCCGGACCTCGTGTTCCTCGCAGTGCCGTCGAAGGGCTTTGGGGAGGCCCTGGCGGAGCTCGAGCAGCTCGGCGTGGCGAAGACCGCCGGCGTCGTGTCGCTGGCCAAGGGCCTCGTGTGGCCGGACGGGACGCCGCCGACGGTGGCGCTCGAACGCATCTTCGGCGCCGAGCGCACGGCGTGCGTCGGGGGTCCCGCCCACGCCCGGGAGATGTTCGAGACGGGCGCGGGGCTCGTGTGCGCCTCCCGCTCCGAGCCGCTTGCACACCGCGTGGCGGAGACCTTCCAACGCTCGGGGGTCGTCTGCGAGGTCTCCGACGATCCGGTGGGTGTGGAGCTCGCGGGCGTTGCCAAGAACGCGGCGGCGGTGGCCGTGGGCGCCACCCAATCCCAGGGCCTCAACGCCGCGGGGATGGCAGCCGCGGACATCTTCCTGGAGGTGCTCTCCCTGGCGGAGGTCTCGGGCGGCAAGCCGCGCACCTTCGTCGGGCGCAGCGGCACCGGCGACCTCGTGGCCACCGCGCTCGCTCCGACCTCGCGCAACCGCAGCGCCGGCGAGCTGCTTGCAGGCGGTGTGCCGGCGGCGGAGATCCCGTCCCGGTTGGAGGGACAGGCGGTAGAGGCACTCGAGACCGTCCCCCTTCTCGCCCGCGCGATCGAGCGGGCCGGACTGGCGGCCCCCGTGACCTCGGCGCTGGCGAGCCTCATCGACGGGACCCTGCCGCTCGACCGCTGGATCGAGCTGGTCCGCGCAAAGCAGCCGCCGCCCGCCGGCTTCGCGCACCCCGGCACCTGGGGGGCGCGGGTCAAGGAGTCGATGAGCGGTCTGTTCCGCCGCCGGGCCGAGCCTAAGTAGACTTCGTCGGACGATGAAGCAAGGCATTCCCCCCGACTCCAAAGAGGCCCAGGTCCGCTGCACCTGCGGCAACGAGCTCCAGACCCGCTCGACGGAGGCCGAGCTCCACGTCGAGATCTGCTCGAACTGCCACCCTTTCTACACGGGCAAGCAGAAGCTGGTGGACACGGGCGGCCGGGTCGAGCGCTTCCGCAGGCGCGCAGCGCGCCGCGGTTCCTGACGACGCTCGCGGGTTCGCCCGGCGCTGGGCGCAAAGGCGCTCACAGGGTCGCCCGGGCTC